>JAUIDM010000501.1 GCA_030428915.1 Alphaproteobacteria bacterium
TGAAAATTGTGTTGGCCTGACCCTGTGCGATACTGCCCCATATTGCAATTCGGGAAACGACATTCTGATGAAGGCTTTTGCCATTCTTCCACTGACGGTTCTGCTTGCCGCCTGCGTCCCGGCGCCGGCGAACCAGCCCGACCCGCCCGATGCAAGCTGCTCGGCCGAGGGTCTGCAACATCTTGTCGGACAACCGGAATCCGCTTTCGACCCGAGCGATTTCGATGAACCGATCCGGGTCATCCGCCCCGGCGACGCGATCACCATGGACTTCAGCCCGAAGCGCTTGAATGTCGAGATCGGAAGCGACGGCCGCATCGCCGCGATCCACTGCGGATGATCGACTCGACTCTGGTGAGTCACATGGATAGAATGGAACATATCAGGAACATTCTATCCATGCGCGGTCGCCGGATACTCTCGCTCTGGTTTCCCCGTCTCGGGGCGGAACGGCTTCTGCGCCGGATGCGGGGCATGCCGCCCGCGCTTTTCGCCATGGTGGGAGAGGAGGCGAACCGCAAGGTTCTGACCTCGCTCAGCCCGGGGGCGGAGGGATCGGGCCTTTATCTCGGCCAGCCTCTGCCCGATGCGCTGGCCATGTGCCCTGACCTTGTGACGCGACTGCGCAACCCGCATGCGGAGGCCGCCTTCCTAGCCGCGCTTCGCCGCTGGGCCGGCAGGTTCAGCCCCTGGGTGGGAGAGGAGGCACCCGATGGTCTCGTCATCGACCTGACGGGTGCGGCGCATCTTTTCGGCGGCGAGGAGGACGTGCTGAAGGCCGTGGCGGCGGACTGCACCGATCTCGGCCTGACGGTCGAGGCGGGTATCGCCGATACGGTCGGCGCGGCCTGGGGTCTTGCGCGTTATTCCGGCAAGCCGGGCGCGCATCACCGCAATGGCGATGCGGTCGATCAGGAGGCCCGGGCAACCCGTTCGCGTGCGGCCAAACGCCACTGGACACGCGGCGGCGCAGCCCCGGTCCTGACCGCCCCGCCCGCCCCGGTCGCCCGCATCGCCCCCCCGGGCCATACGCGGCAGGCGCTGACGCCCCTGCCGCTTGCTGCGCTCAGGATCGATGAGGAGACAGTGAACGGCCTTGCCCGTCTGGGTCTGCGCCATGTCGGCGACATCCTAGGCATGCCGCGCGCGCCGCTGGCCCGCCGCTTCGGGCGTGACCTTGTCCTGCGTCTCGATCAGGCCCTGGGGGTGGCACAGGAACCCATCTCTCCCGCCCGGCCACCCTTGCATTTCGCGGTAAGGCTGACCTTCCCTGACCCGATCGGCCTGCCCGAGGACATCATGGCGGGGATAGACCGGCTGCTGCCGCCGCTCTGCGTCCGGCTGACCGAACGCGGCCATGGCGCGCGGCGGGTGCGGCTGCAGCTCTACCGGGCCGATCATACGATGCAGGCGGTTGAGTTCGGCCTTGCCCGCGCCACGACCGATCCCGGCCAGCTGCGCCCGCTCCTGAACCTCAAGATGGCGGAAATCGATCCGGGATTCGGCATCGACATGCTCAGGCTGGAGGCGCATGTCACCGAACCCTATCACCCCCGACAATGGAGCGGACCCATCGAAGGCGGAGAACGGGTGAGGGAGGGCGATGCGCTCGACACGCTCGTCTCGCGTCTCGGCGCCCGCGTGGGGATGGAGGCGCTCACCCGGCTTGCCCCGGCCGACAGCCATATCCCCGAGAAGACCGCGAAAGTGCTGCCTGTCGCATGGTCGGAACCGGCGACCGACTGGCCCCGGCCCCGCAATCCCCGCCCGCTGGTGCTGTTCCGGCCCGAGCCGGTTACGGCGCCCGAGGACCCGATGATCCCCGCCCGCTTCCGCTGGCGCAGGCGCGATCTGGTGACCGCCTCCGCCGCGGGCCCCGAACGCATCGCGCCGGAATGGTGGCTGGATGAACCGGAATGGCGCTCTGGCACGCGCGATTATTGGCGGGTGGAGGTGACCACGGGCGAACGGCTCTGGCTTTATTACGCCCATGGCGGGGCGATGTCGGGCGGCTGGTTCTGTCAGGGGGTCTTTTGCTGACAAAAGCTTTTCGCGTTTTGGCTGGGACATCAAGCATCTGAATCCCAACAAAAACGTTCGGATTCTTATGACATGAAAACTCGAAGCGCTATCGGTGTCAGCCCCGCGCGGCAGCGATCTCGGCATCCGAGAGACCGGACGCGATCATCCGCCGCTGCATGAGAAGCGAAACCCGGTAAGTGTCTTCCAGGAAGCCGTTTGACGCGATCAAAACCCGCTTCTGGTCGGCAGAGATACG
>JAUIDM010000103.1 GCA_030428915.1 Alphaproteobacteria bacterium
ATCGAGAACTGCGCCGTGCGGGCGATTGACATCTCTGCCGGGCGCGTGAGTGGCGTGGTGACCGAAGCAGGGCGCATCCGGGCGGACCGGGTCGTGCTCGCCGGAGGCGCCTGGTCGTCGCTGCTGGTGCGGCGGCAAGGCGTGACGCTGCCACAGCTTTCCGTGCGCGCGACGGTCACAGCGACCGCTCCCTTGCCAGAGTTCTGGCAGGGCGCGATGGCCGACAGCGGATTTGCGATACGGCGCAGGGCCGATGGCGGCTATACGCTGACGCCCGGGCATTTCCACGAATTCTTCATAGGACCGGACGCGTTCCGGCACCTCCGTGCATTCTGGACGCAGATCAGGACGGATCTGTCGGGCACGCGCTTCCTGCCCGCCGCCCCAAAGGACTATCCGGATGCATGGGGTACAAAGCGATTCTGGGCTGAGGACGAGGAAAGCCCGTTTGAACGGATGCGCATCCTCAATCCCGATCCGAACCGGGCCGTGGTAGAGTTGTTGCGCGACCGGTTCGCAGCTGCTTTTCCGGCGGTCGGGCGGCCGGAGATTGCAACCGCCTGGGCGGGGATGATCGACACGATGCCCGATGTGGTGCCGGTCATCGATCACGTCGGGACGCTTCCCGGGCTGACCCTGGCGACCGGCATGTCGGGCCACGGTTTCGGTATCGGGCCCGGAGTAGGGCGCGTCGTGGCCGATCTGGTCGAGGGCCGCGCGCCAGGACATGACCTTTCGCGCTTTCGCCTGTCTCGGTTTTCGGACGGATCGAAGATCACGCTCGGCCCGTCGCTCTGACGATGCGATCCGCCTTCGGGCGATCGCCTCCGGCGGCGTGTGGTTGCGGTGCGAATTCGGGAACGGTCAGAGCCTGTCGCGGAGTGAAAACCAGACCATGGCGAGAACAAGAAGCGGCCAGCGGAAGGCCATGCCGCCCGGGAAGGGGCGGGTCGGGACCCCAGCCATCAGATCGAAGCGTTCCGCCTGACCGGCTATAGCCTCGGCTGCGAGCTTGCCACCGAGCGTGGCCATTGCCACGCCGTGGCCGGAATAACCCGACGCCGACAGGATGTTGCCCGCGAGCCGTTCGAAATGCGGCATCCGGTTCAGCGTGATGCCAAGCGTGCCGCCCCAGGCATGGGTGATCCTGATGTCCTTGAGCTGGGGAAAGATCTCCAGCATCGGTTTGCGCACCAGTTTTGCGATGTCGGGGAAGCGGTAGCCGTAACTTTCGGCACCGCCGAAGAGCAGGCGGTGATCCGCGGAAAAGCGGAAGTAGTTGATCACGAATTTGGTATCGGCGACGGCATGGTTGTTCCGGATCAGGCTTTCCTGCTGGTCCTGAGTCATCGGTTCGGTCGCGACGATGAAGTTGTTGATCGGCATGACGCGGGTGGCGACGTGCCTGTTCAGATGTCCAAGATAACCGTTGCAGGCGAGGACGACATGGCCCGCCGTGATGCGCGCCGTGTCGGTCGTGACCACGGCGGGGCTGCCTTCGGCGATGCCTGTGACCCTTGACCGTTCGAAGATGCGCACGCCCCGCGCCTTCGCCGCCCTCGCGAGGCCGAAGGCGTAGCGCAGCGGGTGCAGGTGGCCGCCGCCCATGTCAATGTCGCCACCGTGATAGGCGGGGGAGCCGATCATCGCCCGCATCTCTTCACGGTCGAGCGGGCGGATCAGATCGTAGTTGTAGTCGCGCGCCATCTTCTCGGCGTAGTGCCTTGAATGGGGGACGTAACGGGCGCGGTGGCAGGCATGGATGATGCCTGGCGCGAAGCCCGCCTCGGGGGCATGTTCGGCGGCAAGGCTCTTGGTAAGCGCGACGCTTTCCTGCGCAAGCTCCCATAGTCCACGGGCATGGTCGAGACCGACCAACTTTTCAAGGTCTTCCTGATCGAGCCTCTGGCCGGTACCAACCTGACCTCCGTTGCGGCCCGACGCGCCCCATCCGACGCGATGCGCGTCGAGCAGGATCACGTCGAAACCGCGTTCGGCGAGGTGAAGCGCCGCAGAAAGACCCGTGAAGCCCGCGCCGACGACGCAGACATCGCAGGTCAATTGGCCCGCCGCTTCCGGGTAGGGGCCCGGCGCATCCGCGGTGTCGGCATACCAGGACCGGGGATATTCCCCGGCCCGGTCATTGGCGTAAAGGATGTCCATGAGACCCCGTTCAGGCCGCTTTCAGAAGGCCGTCCGCCTTGATCCCGGCATAGGTTTCATCAAGTGACTTGGTTGCGCGGTCGATGAAGACGTCGATCTCTGCTGGCGTGATGACGAGGGGCGGCGAGATGATCATGCGGTCGCCGACATGGCGCATCACGAGGTTGTTGGCAAAGCAGCGTTCGCGGCAGCGGTAGCCGACGGTGCCTGCCTCGGACGCGAAGGCGGCGCGGGTTTCCTTGTTGGGCGTGAGCGCGATGGAGCCCATGAGGCCGATAAGCCGCGCCTCGCCCACCAGCGGATGGTCCGCCAAGGCATTCCAGCGTTCGGCTAGATAAGGATGGGCCACGTTGCGAACATGGTCGAGGACGTTTTCTTCTTCCATGATTTCAAGGTTGCGCAAAGCCACCGCGGCGGCCACGGGATGACCTGAATAGGTGTAGCCGTGGTTGAAGTCGTCGCCCGAATTCGCGATCGTGTCATACACCTCGTCGCAGATGACCGAGCCGCCGATGGGTGCGTAACCCGACGACAGGCCCTTGGCGATGGTCATGATATGCGGCTTGATGCCCAGGGTCTGGCTGCCGAACCAGTTGCCGGTGCGGCCAAAGCCCGTGATGACCTCGTCCGCGATCAGAAGGATGCCGTATTTGTCGCAGATGCGCTGGATTTCAGGCCAGTAGGTCGAAGGCGGGATCACGACGCCACCGGCGCCCTGCACAGGCTCGCCGATAAACGCGGCGACGCGGTCGACACCAAGTTCGTTGATCTTGTCCTCAAGTTCGCGTGCGCGGGCAAGGCCGAACTCTTCCGGCGTCATATCGCCGCCTTCGGCATACCAGTGCGGCTGACCGATATGGACGATGTTCGGAATGGGTAGACCGCCCTGCGCGTGAATGCCCGCCATGCCGCCGAGCGAGCCGCCGCCCATCGTGGAGCCGTGATAGCCGTTCTTGCGGGCGATGATGACGTTCTTCTCGGTCTTGCCCTTCACGTCCCAGTAGCGGCGGACGAGGCGGATATTGGTGTCGTTCGCCTCCGATCCGGAGCCAGCATAGAAGACATGGTTCAGATCGTCCGGTGCGAGTTGGGCGATCTTGGCGGCCAGCGCGATTGCGGGCACATGGGACGTCTGGAAAAAGGTATTGTAATAGCAAAGCTCTTCCATCTGCCGCGCAGCGACCTCGGCAAGGTCCTTGCGGCCATAGCCAAGATTGACGCACCAGAGGCCCGCCATACCGTCAAGGATTTCGTGCCCCTCGCTGTCCGTCAGATAGACGCCCTTGCCGCGCGTGATGATGCGGGCGCCCTTCTTCGCAAGCGCGGCGTCCTCAGTGAAGGGATGCATGTGATGAGCAGCATCGAGCGCCTGAAGTTCTTTCGTGGGCATGTGATTGGTGATCTGGGTCATCGCGGAACCTGTGATTTCTGGGCCTGAGGGGCGGGTGTCGCAGCGGGCGTCGCCATACGCAGCACGGTCCCACTGTCCTTGGCGCTCAGGATATGATCAAAACCAGGATTGTCAACTTGATTTGATCAAATTTATTGCGTCGCGATGGACAGGCGGATCTGCCCGATTCCCTGTTCGATATCCTCGCGGATCGCGGTGGCCGTGGCTTCGGCATCGCCCGCGCGCATCGCGGCGAGGGCTTCGTCATGCCGGTCGGGCAGGTTTGACGTGCCATAGCGCCCGCAGACGACCCGCAACGACGGGCCGAAGCGCAGCCACAACATCTGCGCCAGAGACAAGAGGATCGGCGCCTTGGCATGTTCATAGAGCGCGAAATGGAAGCGGAAGTTGTTCAGAAGATAGCGTTGAACGTCACCGGCGGCGATAGCATCGTTGATGTCGGCGTCGATGCGGGTCAATTTGGCGACATCGCCTGCCGTAAGGTTTGCCGTCGCCATCAAAGCGAGTTTCGGTTCGATTGTCAGCCGGGCAAAGGCGAGTTCGTCCAGTTGAGACGCCGTCAATTGCGGAACACAGACGCGGCGATTGCCCTGAAGATCGAGCGCGCCCTCGGCCGTGAGCTTGCGTATGGCCTCGCGCACCGGGGTCATGCCCGCCTCAAGCGTCGCCGTCAGGCCCTGGATCGTCACGGGCTGACCCGGCGCCAGCTGGCCGAACAGAATCATGTCGCGCAAACGGCAATACGTCACTTCATGCGACGGCACCTTGCGGGGGGATTCGTCGGTGTCACGAAGGTTTTTCATGCCGGTTCCTTCAAGGGGGCTGCGCGTAATTCCGTTTCTGCCATAATAAGTTGCGCTTCGCCGAAATGCCATGTTGATTTGAGTCGAAAAATTTGATCAAAATGGAGCGGCAAGAAGGCACAGACCTGACCGGCGGTCCCTGCGGCCCCGGAATCCAACTGTCTAGGAGGTACTATGAAGTTCACGGGGATGACGATCGCGGCGCTTGTTGCTGCTGGAGCGGCGGGCGCCGAAGAGGTCCACGTCTACAACTGGTCGGACTATATCGACGAGGAACTGCTCACCAAGTTCGAGGAAGAGACCGGAATTGACCTGATCTACGACGTGTTCGACTCGAACGAGATTCTTGAAACCAAGCTGCTCGCAGGCGGTTCGGGCTATGACGTCGTGGTGCCGTCGGGCACGTTCCTGTCGCGGCAGATCCAGGCCGGCGCGTTCCAGAAACTCGACAAGTCGAAGCTGCCGAACCTTGCGAACATGTGGGACGCGATCGAAGAGCGGACCGAGAAGTATGACCCGGACAACGAGTATTCGGTCAACTACATGTGGGGCACCACAGGGATTGGCGTGAACATCAACAAGGTCAAGGAAGTGCTTGGCGAGGATGCGCCAGTCGACTCGCTTGCGCTTGTCTTTGACCCTGCCAACATGGAAAAACTCGCCTCCTGCGGCGTTCACATGCTCGATGCGCCGACCGAGATCATTCCGGCCGCTCTCACCTATCTGGGCGAGGAATCCGATGCGCAGGATTATGAAACCATCGAAAAGGTCGAGCCGGTCCTGACCGCGATCGCGCCGCATGTGCTGAAGTTCCACTCTTCGGAATACATCAACGCACTCGCCAATGGCGATATCTGCGTGGCGTTCGGCTGGTCTGGCGACGTCCTTCAGGCCCGCGACCGCGCGGCAGAGGCTGATAACGGGGTTGAGATCGAGTATCACATCCCGAAGGAGGGAGCGCTGATGTGGTTCGACCAGATGGCGATTCCGGTAGATGCGCCGAATTCGGATGCAGCGCACAAGTTCATCAACTTTATCATGGATGCAGAAAACGCGGCTGCGGCTTCGAACTACGTCTACTATGCCAATGGCAACAAGGCGTCCCAGGAATTGTTGAACGAGGATGTAATCGGAGACACTGCGATCTATCCGGATGAGGATACGGTCAACAATCTCTACACGACCACGACCTGGGATCCCAAGGTCAACCGCAACGTCACGCGGCTCTGGACGAAGATCAAGTCGGGCACCTGATCGCCCTATCCAAGTCTACGCCCCGCGCCCCACGGCGCGGGGTTTTTCCCATCATATGAGGACATCATGGCCCAGCCCGCAAACCGCCCGGTCTTTGCGCCGTGGACGGATCCTAACGAAAAACCGCTGATCCAGTTCAAGAACGTCACCAAGAGGTTCGGCGAATTCACCGCGATCGACGATCTGACGGTCGACATCTATCGCCGCGAGTTCTTTGCGCTTCTGGGCCCGTCGGGTTGCGGTAAGACCACACTGATGCGGATGCTTGCGGGCTTCGAGTCAGCCACGACAGGCACGATCCTTTTGGACGGCGTGGATATCGCACCGATCCCGCCCAACAAGCGGGCGACGAACATGATGTTCCAGAGCTACGCGCTGTTCCCGCACCTCAGCGTCTGGGAGAATATCGCCTTCGGGCTGAAACGGTCCGACATGCCGAAAGACAAGATCGGGCCACGCGTCGAAGAGATGCTTAAGCTCGTGCGGCTGGAGAAGTTCGCGCGCCGCAAGCCGCACCAGATTTCCGGCGGCCAGCGCCAGCGCGTTGCCCTCGCCCGGTCACTTGCGAAGGCGCCCAAGCTTCTCTTGCTGGACGAGCCGCTCGGTGCGCTGGACAAGAAGCTTCGTCAGGACACGCAGTTCGAACTGATGGACATTCAGGAAAAGACCGGCACCACCTTTGTGATCGTGACGCACGATCAGGAGGAGGCGATGACGGTGGCGAGCCGCGTGGCGGTCATGGATCACGGCCGGATGATCCAGGTCGATACGCCCGACCGGATTTATGAAACGCCCAACTCCGTTTACGTGGCGGACTTTATCGGCGACGTGAACATCGTCGAGGGAACCGCGACGCCGAAGGGCGAGGGCAAGGTCGGTATCGCCTGGGCCGAGGGTCAGCCCGAAATCTCGGCCAGCATTGCCGAAGGCGTTGCCCCAGGCACCAAGGTGCATTTCGCGATCCGTCCCGAAAAGGTTGCCATCGCCTCCGAAAAGCCTGAAGGGCGGGCCAATGTGATCGAGGGCACGGTTCACGACATCGCCTATCTCGGCAATATCTCCACCTACAAGGTGCAGGTCGCGGGCGGGCACATGATCAAGGCACAGGTGGCCAATGACCGCCGTATCGCGCGCCGACAGATCACATGGGACGACAAGGTCTGGCTGTCCTTCACGGACACTGCCGGCGTCGTCCTTCTGAGCTGAGGGGGGCGCCATGAACCTGCGTCGTCTCTTCCTGATCGTGACGCCCTATGCCTGGCTTCTGATCTTCTTCCTCGTTCCCTTCGTGATCGTCTTCAAGATCGCGCTGTCGGATTATGCGATCTCAATCCCGCCCTACACGCCGACCTTAGACCTCTCGGCCGGATGGGAGGGGATCAAGACATTCTTCAGCGAGCTGGATTTCGAGAATTTCACGTTCCTCGCTTCCGACGCGCTTTATTACTCGGCCTATCTTTCCAGCCTCAAGATCGCGGCCATCGCGACGCTGATCACGCTTCTGGTGGGCTATCCCATCGCCTATGGCATGGCGCAGTCCTCCGACGAATGGCGTCCGACCCTGATGATGCTGGTCATCCTGCCTTTCTGGACCTCGTTCCTGATCCGGGTCTATGCATGGATGGGTATCCTCTCGAACGAGGGGTTTCTCAATCAGGCTTTGATGGGGATCGGACTGATCGACAGCCCGCTGACGATCCTGAACACCAATGTCGCTGTCTATATCGGCATCGTCTATACCTATCTGCCCTTCATGGTCCTGCCGATCTATTCGGCACTGGAAAAGCTCGACGGGTCGCTTATCGAGGCGGCGGAAGATCTTGGCTGTTCCCGGTCGCAGGCCTTCTGGCTGGTCACGATCCCGCTCTCGAAGCCCGGCATCATCGCGGGCTGTTTCCTCGTCTTCATCCCGGCTTTGGGCGAGTTTGTGATCCCGTCGCTGCTGGGTGGCTCCTCCACACTGATGATCGGCAAGGTGCTCTTTGAAGAGTTCTTCTCGAACCGCGACTGGCCGGTGGCCTCCGCGGTGGCGGTCGTGCTGCTGCTGATCCTGATCATCCCGATCATCCTCTTCCAGCGGAACGAGCAGAAGCAGAGGGAGGCCGGGCTATGAACCGCAAGTTCACATGGTTCAACGCGACCTCGCTGACACTGGGCTTCGTCTTCCTCTATCTGCCGATGATCATCCTCATCATCTTCTCGTTCAACGAGTCGAAGCTGGTGACGGTCTGGGCGGGGTTCTCGACCAAATGGTATGGCGAGCTGTTGCAGAACGACGCATTCCTGAATGCTGCCTGGGTGACGCTCAAGGTCGCGGTTCTTTCCTCGACGCTGGCGACGATCCTCGGGACGCTCGCGGCCTATGTGATGGTAAGGGCGGGGCGGTTCAGGGGCCGGACGCTCTTTTCCGGGATGATCTATGCGCCCCTCGTGATGCCGGAGGTGATCACCGGTCTGGCGATGCTGCTTCTCTTCATCGCCATCGGGCTGGATCGGGGGGTGACGACCATTGTGTTGGCGCATACGACCTTCACGATGTGCTACGTCTCGGTCGTCGTCTCCTCTCGGCTCGTGACCTTCGATCAGTCTCTGGAAGAGGCAGCATTGGACCTTGGCTGCACGCCTTTCGATGCGTTCAAGTCGGTGACGTTGCCGATCATTGCGCCTGCGGTGATTTCGGGCTGGCTGCTGGCCTTCACGCTCTCGCTCGATGACCTTGTGATCGCGTCGTTCGCGGCCGGGCCGTCCTCCACAACCTTGCCGATGAAGATCTTCTCGTCGGTCAGGCTTGGCGTCAGCCCCGAAATCAACGCGCTGTCGACCATCATGATCTCTATCGTCACGGTGGGGGTGATCACCGCGTCGCTGATCTCCAAACGGTCGATTGCCAAACAGCGCGCCGAGGAACAGGCGGCGGTCAGGGCCTGATCGAACGATGCGCCGCATCTATGAGGATCATGCCTATGGCGATGGCCCTGTGGCGGAATGCTACTGGGACACCACCATCGCGCGTCCTCCGCGCGGTCCTTCGCTGCAAGGCGAGGTGCGGGCCGGGATCGCCGTTATTGGCGGCGGCTATACCGGGTTGACCGCGGCGCTGCATCTGGCGCGGGATGCAGGCGCCGATGTTGCGGTGCTCGAGGCGAATGGCATCGGCTGGGGCGCCTCGGGCCGCAATGGCGGTTTTGCCTGTATCGGCGGCACCAAGGCCAGCGACGCGGTGTTGATGCGCCGGTTCGGTGCCGACGGCATGGTGGAGTGGCGCAGGGCGCAGATCGCCTCCATCGAGCATGTTTCCGGCTTTCTTGACCGATACGCGGTCGATGCTGACGCCCATTCCCGTGGTGGTGAAGCCGTAATGGCGCACCGGTCGAAGGATTTCGACGGGTTGCGAGAGGAAGCCCGGGAACTGGAACGCGGCTATGGTGTCAAGGTCGATGTCATCGGCGCGGGCGAATTGGCGGGCGAGGGTCTCTCGGCTTCCGGCTTTCACGGCGCGATCCGGTTTCCTCTGGGTTTTGCACTCAATCCGCTGAAATATGTGCTCGGGCTGGCCCGTGCAGCGCAGGCTGCGGGCGCCCGGATATATGAAAGCGCGCCCGTCACCCATGTTACCCGCGAAAATGGCGCATACCGTCTGACCACACCCGATGGTGTACTGGTCGCAGAAAAGCTGATCATCGGCACCAATGGATATTCCAGCGAGGACGTGCCGGACTGGATGGCGGGCCGCTACCTTCCGGCGCAGTCGGCGGTTGTCGTGACGCGGGAGTTGTCCGAAGACGAGATTGCGGCGCAGGGCTGGTCGAGCGACCTGATGGCCTATGACACGCGCCATCTCCTGCACTATTTCCGCCTGATGCCCAACCGTCGGTTCCTGTTCGGTGTCCGCGGCGGAACACGTGTCGGACCGGCTGCGCAAACGGCGATGAAGGCGCGCGCGCGCGCAGATTTCGAGGCGATGTTCCCGGGCTGGGCCCATGTGGAAACCCCGCATTACTGGTCCGGTTTCGTCTGCCTCACACGCGACCTGACCCCCTATGCCGGCCCGGTCGGGGACTGGCCCAATGCCTGGGCCGGCTTCGCCTATCACGGGAACGGTGTGGCGCTTGGATCGTATACCGGCAAGCTGCTGGCTGGTCTCGCAACGGGGCAGGGGGGCGTGCCCTCTCTCATGGCCGCCGCGCCCCGGCGCTTTCCGTTCGGACGGTTCCGCCGGGCGCTGCTGCCCATGGCCTATAGCTGGTACGGCCTTATCGACCGCGGTTAACGGCCCTTGCGGCGGCGGGCGATTTCGCCGACGATCCGGCGGCACTCAACCCGAAGGCCAGGACCCATGCCCATCAAGAACCGCTTCGCCGAGCTACTGCCGGAAATCACCGCGTGGCGACGCGACATTCACGAGAACCCCGAACTCCTGTTCGACACGCACCGGACCGCCGCCAAGGTCGCGGGGCTGTTGCGTGATTTCGGCTGCGATGAAGTGGTCGAAGGGATCGGGCGCACCGGTGTTGTCGGCGCGATCCGGGGCAAGGCGGATACCAAGGGCACGGTCATCGGGCTGCGCGCCGATATGGACGCGCTTCCGATCATCGAGGCAACGGGGCTGCCTTACGCCTCCAAGACGCCGGGCAAGATGCATGCCTGCGGCCATGACGGCCATACCGCGATGCTCTTGGGGGCGGCCAAGTACCTTGCCGAGACCCGGAATTTCGACGGAACCGTCGTGGTCATCTTCCAGCCCGCAGAAGAAGGCGGCGGCGGCGGTCGTGAGATGTGTGAAGCCGGGATGATGGAGCGGTTCAAAATCCAGGAAGTCTACGGCATGCATAACTGGCCGGGCCAACCCGTGGGCAGCTTCGCCATCCGCCCGGGCGCATTCTTCGCCGCGACCGACCAGTTTGAGATCGATATCGAGGGTAAGGGTGGCCATGCCGCCAAGCCGCATGAGACGATCGACACGACCGTCGTCGCCAGCCAGATCGTCATCGCGTTGCAAACCATCGCCAGCCGCAATGTCGATCCGGTGAGTCAGGTCGTGGTTTCTGTCACCAGTTTCGAAACCGAGTCGAAAGCGTTCAACGTGATCCCGCAGACGGTGAAGCTGAAGGGTACGGTGCGGACGCTTGACCGCAATGTGCGAAAGCTGGCGCGCGAACGCGTGATCAAGATCGCCGAGGCTACCGCCGATGCCTATGGCGCAAAGGCGAAGGTGAATTATATGCTGGGCTACCCGGTGATGGTGAACTCCGAGGCCCAGACCGAATTCGCCGCCAGTGTCGCAAAAAAGATTGCGGGTGAGTGCGGTAAGGCGCCGCTGATCATGGGCGGCGAGGATTTCGCCTATATGCTGGAAGAACGGCCGGGCGCCTACATCCTCGTCGGCAATGGCGATACGGCGATGGTTCACCATCCTGAATACAACTTCAACGACGAGGCGATCCCCGCAGGGTGCTCCTGGTGGGCCGGGATTGTCGAGGAGCGGATGTCGGCGTGACCGCGACCAAACCGTTCCTTATCCTGCAGCTGCGCCCCGAAGCCGAAGCGGCGGATGACGAGTTCAACGCGATCCTGAGGAAGGGCGGACTGGCGGTGGATGAAGTGCACCGCATCCGCATGGATTGCGACCCGATCCCGGAGGGGCTGGACCTTGCGGACTATTCCGGGGTGATCGTTGGCGGCGGACCCGGCTGCGTCAGCGACCCTGTCGAGGCGAAGGACCCGGTCGAAAGGCGTATCGAGGACGCCGTTCTGGGCCTGATGCCGCGGATCACGGGCGAGGATGTTCCGTTTATCGGCTGCTGCTACGGGATTGGCGTGCTCGGCCATCATTTGGGTGGGGTCGTCAGCAAGGAAAACTACAGCGAGCCTGTGGGCGCGACATTGTGCGAAGTGACATCCGAAGGGAAGGCCGACCCGCTTCTTGCCGGACTGCCCGGCCGGTTTCAGGCCTTCGTCGGCCACAAAGAGGCTTTGCAGGGTCTGCCGGATG
>JAUIDM010000104.1 GCA_030428915.1 Alphaproteobacteria bacterium
GCTCCGTCAAGGCCGGTGAAACCGCGGCCCAGATGGTCAAATGGGCGCGCAAATACGGTATCCAGTCGACGATCCATACCGGCGGTCCTTCCATCCCCGGCTCGGGCCTCATCGACAAGGATGTGGTACTGGAAGCGGACGCCGACATCATCGGCCATATCAATGGCGGCCACACGGCCCTGCCGGACGACCAGATCACCTGCCTCTGCGAAAGCTGCCTGCGGGGGATCGAGATCGTCCATAACGGCAACGAACGCGCGGGGTTGCTTGCCATGCGCACCGCCTTCGAACTCGGCCAGCCCGATCGCGTGATCCTCGGCACCGATGCGCCCGCTGGTTCCGGCGTTCAGCCTCTCGGCATCCTCCGGATGATCGCGATGCTTTCCTCGCTTGGCGACATCCCGCCCGAGATCGCCTTCTGCTTCGCCACCGGCAACACCGCCCGGATGCGTGACCTCGATTGCGGAATCATCGAACCGGGGAAAGCCGCCGATTTTGTCCTCATCGACATGGCCCAGCATGCGCCGGGCGGTTCCATGCTCGCCTCTGTCCACCAGGGCAACCTGCCCGGCGTTGGCATGACGATAATCGACGGGATCGTCCGCACGACCCGCAGCCGCAACACGCCCCCCGCAACGCGGCTGCCGGAAGTGGTCGAATCCTGATCTTTCTTTCTGTCCGAAAAATACTCCCGCCGGCGGCAATCGGAGCGCACGGGCTCTGCCCGCGTACGACATGTATCTTGCGCCCGGGGATCGGGCGCTCAATTTGATAGTGCCTACCGCTTCACCGACACACGCCTTTCGATCTCGCCGGCAATCTCCTCGACTCGCCGTACCTGGCCCATATGTCCGCCGAGCGCCGCGTAGTCAGAAAGCCGCATGGTGAACTCGATGGGCGCGACCAAAGCGGGCGTGGGGACATAGCCGAAGGCGTTCGACGGCATCTCGGTCACATCGGCCATGAAGGTGATGCCGCCGCCGGGCCAGATGTAACACTCAGCCCCGCCACAAGTCACCCGCGTCACCGCCTCGCGCACGGAACGCGTCAGCCTGACCGGGTTCTCCGTCACGCCCGCGCGCAAGGACCCGCCCGCACCCCCCATGAAGAGGACGGAGGTCATGGACGGCTCGCAATTCTCGGCTATGCGGTCGACCGACTGGCGCAGGGTTTCGGGCAGATCCGTCGGCACCGGCCGCAGGTCGTCGTTCAGCACGTAATAGCCATACTGCTCACCTGTCGTCGAGACCATCAGGAGCGTCAGCCCGGGCCGCGCGGGTTCGCGCCACGGTCCGAGGATTGTCAGCGGGTCATCGATATTCGTCCCGCCCCAACCCGTCCCCGGCTCCGCCACCCGGAAGTAGCGGCCGGGCGTCGACTTGTGGCCGAGGATCTTGATGCCGGTCGGCTCCACACCCAGTAGCTTGCCCGCCTGATGCTCGCTCAGTACCCCGGTGATGTGGTCATCCACCACAACCACCTCGTCGACCAGCCCATGCCATTGCCGCGCGAACATCCCGATCGTGGCCGACCCGCAGCCGACCCGCATCAGATGCTCTTCCTCGCCGTTCACCACCGGCGGCCTGCCCGCCTGCAACACCACACCGGCGCCCCCGTCGATGGTCATCTCCACCTTCTCGCGGTTGCAAAGCCGCAGCAGAGCGTCGCAGGTCGCGCGCCCCTCCTTCTTGCCGCCGCCGGTCAGGTGATGGACACCGCCGAGCGACAGCATCTGGGACCCGTATTCCGCAGTCATCACGTGACCGATGGGTTCGCCATCGACCCGCACGGTCGCTGCCTCCGGTCCCAGATAGCGGTCCGTGTCGATCTTCACCTTGGCTCCGCAATAGGAAAAGATACCCTCGGTCACGATGGTGACCATATCGACCCCGTCATGGTCCTGCGCCACGATGAAGGGGGCGGGTTTGTAATCCGGATACGTGGTCCCGGCGCCGATGGCGGTGATGAACGGACGGTCGGTGCGGAGGAGGTCACCATCCCATTCACCTGCCGCCAGTTCCAGGAAGGGCACGACCTGACCGTCGCCTTCCTTGGCGGATTCCAACACCGTGAACGGATCGACCCGCACCAGTTCTCCGCCCTGATTGGCATAGCGGTCGCAAGCCCCGGCGCGGCCTTCGGCGATATAACACATGACCGGGCAGGCATCACAGCGGATCTTGTCTTTTATACGGGATTCAACGGCTTGCTTGACCATCTTAATCCTCTCTTGCGGCCCGGATCGCGGCCAGCACCCGGTCAGGCGTGGCGGGCAGCCGCGTCACTCGCGCCCCCGTCGCGTGGCGGATGGCAGACAGGATCGCAGGCGCCGTCGGGATCAGCACATGCTCGCCCAGGCCCTTCGCGCCATAGGGTCCGTTCGGGTCGGCCACCTCGACGATATGAGAGGTCACAGGAGGCACATCGCCAATCGTCGGAATCAGATAGTCATGGAGGTTGTCGGTGCGGCCCGGGATATACTCCTCCATCAGCGCCATTCCGATGCCCTGCGCCACACCGCCATGGATCTGTCCCTCGACCAGGACCGGATTGATCGCCCGGCCGACATCATGTGCGGCATGGATATGGTCGAGCGTGACGGTGCCCAGGCTGGTATCCACCGTCAGTTCCACCATCTGCGCCGTATAGCCATAGACCGCGTAAGGCACGCCCTGCCCGTTTTCGTCCAAGGGCGAGGTCGGCGGATCATAGGTCTCGGCGGCTTCGATCACATAGCCCTCGCCCACCGGCAGTGCGGCGTGATGCACGGTTCCGTCCGGTGCCGTGACCGTCACCTCCCCCGGCCTCACGGTGATCCTCCCCTCTGTTGCGTTCGTCAGACGCAGGATGTCCGCGCGAAGTGCCAGACCCGTCAGCCGCGCCGCATTGCCCGAGACATAGGTCTGGCGCGAGGCGGAGGTCTTGCCTGCGTCGGGCGTCACTCCGGTATCGGGGCCGATGAAGTCCACCGAACGGACGTCCACCCCGAGCGCCTCGGCAAAGATCTGGGCCACAACGGTATTCGCGCCCTGACCGATATCCATCGCCCCCTGGTGCAGCACGATACGGCCGTCATCCGTGATCCCGGCGCGGATCGTCGAGGGATTGGGCAGCGACGTATTCCCACAGCCATACCAACCGCAGGCGATACCGACACCCTTGCGAAGAACGCCGTTTTGCACGTTGAATTCATGTGCCTTTTTTAGCGCAACGATCCAGACAGGACGCAACGCATCCAGACACGGCTTGATCCCGACCGCCCCGTCGAAAACCTGCCCCGTCGCAGTTGGTATCCCGTTGTCAAGCGCATTGAGATACCGGAATTCCAGCCGGTCCAGCCCGAGCTTATTCGCCAGATCGTCGAACAAAGCCTCCTGCGCGATGGCGGCCTGCGGCACGCCGAAGCCGCGGAAGGCACCCGCTGGCGGGCAGTTGGTAAAGATGCCCTCGGTCCGCGCGACATAGTCGGCATGGACATAGGGACCGCCCGCATGGACTGGCACCCGGTTGGCGACCGTCGGCCCCCAGGAGGAATGCGCGCCGGTGTTGAAGGTCCCGTCGAAGGCAAAGCCGGACAGCCTTCCCTCCCGCGTTGCGCCCACCCGCACCCGCATATGCGCCGGATGCCGCTTCGTCGTGGATGCCATTGATTCTGAACGTGAATATGTCACCCTAACTGGGCGCTTCAGATACCAGGCCGCGAGCGCCACATGCGGATGGAAGGAGATGTCGAGCTTTGACCCGAACCCGCCGCCCACCGCTGTCGGCACCACCCGCACAGCATTTGTAGGAAGCCCCAGAATCTCGGCGAGCGAATCCCTCGCCATGACGGGTGCCTGGGTGCCGCCGTGAACCTCGATCCGTCCTTCCACCCAATCGGCATAGCCTGCCTCGGGCTCGATATAGGCATGTTCGACGAACCGGGTCTCGAACTCCCCCTCCACCACGATATCGGCCCGCGCGAGCGCCGCCTCGGCATCGCCCTTCTTCACGAGGCCACGGCACATGACGTTTTCGGCATGGCCCGCATGGAGGGGGGGATGGGCCTTGGCCTCTGCCGGCTCGCGGGCAGTAAGGATCGGCTCCCAAACGATTGGGAACGATGAAAAATCCAGATTCAAGATCGTGTCGGCAGACCCAATCACGGCTGCCACCGCCTCGCCCCGGAACCGCGCGGCGCCTTCGGCATAGACGGGCTGATCGATGAAACCGGGAATTGTGCCGAAGAGGTTCCTGCCCGGCACGTCGCGAGCGGTCAGGACCAGAGCAAGCCCATGGGCGCGGCGCCATGCGTCAAGGTCGCCGAAGTCGAAGCGGGCATGGTCGTGGGGTGAGCGGATCACCTTCAATACCAATGCGTTATCGGGCGCCACATCGTCGCTGAAAGCCTCACGACCTTCGACCTTGCGGGCGCCATCCAGACGCACGATCCCAGCCCCGACACCGCTTCGGTCTTCCGCCGGAGAGGCCGCGCCCATCACCGCGTCGATGATCTTGCGGTAGCCTGTGCAGCGGCAGAGGACACCGCCCAGAGCGTCCTCGATTTCGCGCTCCGACGGCGCCGGAACATCCCGCAACAGGGCCGTCGCAGCCACCATCATACCCGGCGTACAGATCCCGCATTGTGCCGCGCCATGGTTAAGGAATGCCTCAGAGAGCCTTGTAAATAAACGATCATTATCACGAAGGCCTGCAAGGGTTTCGACCCGCCGACCTGACACCTGCTGCACGGACGTGATGCAGGAACAGACCGGCGCGCCGTCAACCAGTACCGTGCAGGCACCGCAATCGCCGGCATCGCAGCCGACCTTCACGTCGCGGCACCCCAGGTCCCGGCGCAGGACGGCGGACAGCCGCTCCAGCCCCCGCGCGTCATGCCGCACCTTGCGTCCGTTCAGGCTGAACTGAACCTCGGTCATGGCCGTCCCCGCGCCGTCCCGCATGCGTCCAGCAGACGTATGGCAAGCGTATGGCACGCGCCCCGACGATAGTCGGCCCCCGACCGCACATCGTCGATGGGCGTGAGTGCCGCAAAATGGTCTTGCCGAACCGCGCCCGCCATCTCATCCGGGCCGAGGCCGATCAGGTCGCGTTCGAGGGTGCTCAGCCGCATCGGCACCGGCGAGGCCGCGCCGGCGGCCATCCGCGCCTCGGCCACCTTTCCGTCCTCGAACCGCACCAGCCCGGCGAGCGAAACGATGGAGATGACGAGATAGGACCGGCTGCCAAGCTTTTCGAACCCGGACCGGACATCGCCCGCAACACCGGGCACCAGCACCGCAGTGACCACCTCGCCCGGCCTGCGATCGGTCCGGCGCACTCCGGTCACGAAATCCGCAAGCGCCACCGTCCGGCGTTCGGTAGCGGTGGCAAGTTCGACCGTCGCATCGAGCGTCAGGAGCACAGGCACCCCATCGGCGGCGGGCGAGGCGTTGCAGATATTGCCCGCGATGGTCGCGGTGTTCTGGATCTGGACCGAGCCCACCTGCCGCCCGGCGGTCTTCAACCCGTCGAACATCTTGGGCAGGTCTGCGCGGATCAACTCTGCCCATGTCACGCCAGCCCCGATCCGCCAGTGATCGCCGTCGCGCGATATTCCCTTCAACCCGGAGATTGCCGTCACATCGAGAACCCGTTCCGGCGCGGGCCGGTCACCAAGTGCCGGGAACACATCCGTTCCGCCCGCGAGCACAGTCGCGGGCGCCTCGGCAAGAAAGCCCAGCGCGTCGTCCAGCGTCTCGGGGCGGTAGACCACCATGTCAGCGCAGCCCGTCCTTTCCCTCGGCCTGATCGTGTGTGAGCCCGCCCACGCGCGGCAGCGGCCGGCCGCTGTCGGTCACTGCGACGGCCACGAGGATTTCATCAGCGCGGGGTGCGTCGTTCACCCTGACTTCCATCCCGTCGAAATGCGAACGCACATAGGCGGCATCCTTGTGGCCCAGGGGCACGTCAAGGGGATGACCCATCGGCCCGCGCTTCTTGTTTGACGGCACCAGCGCCGCCCCCTTTTCAACCGCCTTCCGCAAAGGCGCGCCAAGGCGGGGATGCAGGATCGCGGCGGCATGCTCCAATTCACCATTCTCGCCGACCAGCGCCGCCTTGCCGTAGCTCTGCGCCTGATCGGGCGTGATGCCAAGGGCCTTGACGCAGGCCTCACCCAGCGTTGCGCCCAGTTCCTCGCCGATCTGCATCAGCGCCTCCAGGTCGTTCTCGTAGCGGCCCGCGAACGGGTTATCGATCACCGCGATGGCGGCAGCGCGGCGGGTGGGCGGGGAAATTTCCTGCCCCATCTCGCGGCGTACCTCCTCCACCACGGTCACGATCTTGCGGATCTTGGCCTTTGTCATCTGCATCCCTCCCCGATCGCCGGAAGGTCTGCGACAACCGACCGGACCTCTCCCTGAAGCGACAGGAAAACAGCGCGTGCCGCCCCACGCGCAATCACCACTGCCGCATAATCCGCGCCCGCATCGAGCGCCGTTGCCCGTTCGGCAGGTGTCAGCGGGCCGACATTCACCGTCACCGGACGACTCCCCAGATCGCTGTCTGGCGCCAGATCGCAGGCGGGCTGCCGGGCGATGGCGGGATGGACCGGCAGGTTGACCGCATTGGCGATCATCGTCGCGGCGGCGTCGGCGGCGGCCGCCGTCCGCGCCAGAACCGTCACCGCATCGGCGATACCAAGCGAATGGCTGCGTCCGCGCCAGCCCGAAGTGGCGATACCGCCGATCCCGTCGCCAGCCCCGATGCCGATCCGCGCCAGAGGGGCGGCGCCGGGCCGGCCATCCGCGATGCCGATCCTGTAGCACGCGCTGCCGTCGAGGCAGAGTGCGATATCACCGCCATTGTTGACGGCCGCGAGTTCGAGCGCGTCATCGGCCGCGACAGCCTGCAACACGTGATCGGCAACCGCGCCCGCGACGGCGGCCATCGGGGTAATGAAACGCGGGGCGAACGGCGCCACTGCTGCGGCCATGGCCCGAGCAACAGGACCGCCGGGCAATGGCCCCGCGGACGCGCGCAGCCGCGGCAGTTCGGCGACGAGTGTCTCCAGAAGCCCATCGAAGGCGTCCACCGCCCGCGCCTCGGCCGCTGCCACCGCACGGGACGCGCCTTTCAGGTCAAGGATCAGGTCAATCGGCCCCTGGACGAGCCGCAGGCGTCCGCCCTGCCCGGTCCGCCCGATCCACGGCCTTTGCCCGCCTGCCACGGCCTCGTGGCCGGGCAAGACGGCTGCGCGGAAATGAACGGCCGGGGCGGTCATCGCGTGGGCCTCACCATATCGCGGCCCCGATATCCGGGGCAGTGGACTCATCTTCCGATTACCGCTCTTATATCGTTTGCTGTCAAACGATTTCAGAGGCGTATGCGTTTCACCCCCAGATTGACTTGTCTTTACCGGACGAAGGCTTAGAGTCATTTGTGAACCTAGCTTTGTGCAGTTTCATCGGGGAATGGACCTTCGTGACGGACAAGCCGGAATATCGCCTGGAAGAACAGATCGGTTTCAAGCTGCGTCTGGCGAACCAGCGCCATCTGGAGATTTTCGCCGCGGAGATGCCCGATCTGACGCCGCGCCAGTTCGCGGTTCTGGCCAAGTTGCAGGAAGAGGGCACGCTGTCACAGAACCATCTGGGTCGTATGGTGGCGATGGACGCGGCCACAACGAAGGGTGTGGTGGAACGGCTGGCGAAGAAGGGGCTGATCGCGACGGAACCTTCGGCCACCGACCGGCGGCGGATCGAGATATCGCTGACCGATGCCGGAACCGCGTTTCTGAGCCAGGCGGTGCCGATTGCGGCGCATATCTCTGAGCGCACGGTCCGCAACCTCAGCCCGCGTGAGCGGACCCGGCTCCTGGCGCTGCTCGACAAGCTGTAGGGGGGCGTCAGGCGGCCTCGACGATCGTGTCGAAGTCATCCAGCACCCGCCTGCTGCATCTCAGCAGACGGTCAAGCGTCATCGGGTCGATATCCGTGTTGCGGACCAGCCGGTCTTCAACCGATCTGGACAACTGCTCCAGTTCCACCACCCCGATACTGGCGGAACTGCCCGCCATCCGGTGAACCAGAAACCGGATGCGATCCAGATCGCCCGCACCGATCGCCTGTTCAAGACCGGCATGGCATTCTTCCAGCGTCAGCCGGAAGGCCGCGCGCACCTTGCGGTATTCTTCTGCGCCCAGCAGTTCCCTGAGCCGCGCCATTCTGCCATTGGCGGCGGCGTTGCCGGAAATGGCGCCGACCGGCCCGCCACCAATGGCGGCTTTCATCGCGCCGAAGAGCTTGCGTTCGTCGAGCGGTTTGGAGACCACGGCCGCAAATCCGGCTTCTGCATAGTCGTCGAGATCCTCGGGCATCACGTTTGCCGTGACCGCGATGGCCGGGATTGTCCGGTCTGGATCGGCGCGGCGAGCGATCCCGGCAAGTTCACGGACAAGTTGCACCCCCTTCATGTCGGGCAGCCTTATATCGGAGAGGATGATATCCGTCTCTTCCGGCCGGAAGACCTCTTTCGCCTCGGCACCCGATCGGGCCTGAGCGATCTGGTGGCCGTCATATCTTAGCAGGCTGGTCACGACCTCCATGTTGGTCGCGTCATCTTCCACGACAAGGACACGCAGCGGTGTTCCGACCGTGGTGGCGGTTCCGACACTGCGCGCGTCCGGCTGGGCGGCCTCCGTCTGCCGGAACGGCAGGTCGATCCGGAATGTGGTTCCCTGCCCCAGTGTGCTTTCTACCGCGACTTCTCCGCCAAGGGCCGAGACCAGCCGCCGCACGATGGAGAGGCCGAGCCCGGTGCCCCCCATCTCGCTCATCTCCACGTTCGAGGCCTGGGCGAAGGTGTCGAAGATGGAGTTGAGCTGATCCTCGGGGATGCCGATGCCGGTGTCCGAGACCATGAAGGTGACGGCATCGTCGGATTGTTCGAAGGTCAATGCGACATGGCCCCGGCGGGTGAACTTCACCGCGTTGCCGAGAAGGTTCAGCAGGATATGGCGAAGCTGGCCGCCATCGCCGAGAAGGTAGAGCGGGCCGTCGAGTTGCGGCAGGTGCAGGTTCAGTTCCTTCGACCGCGCCAGCGGCTGCAGGGCGGCGCGCAGGTCGCGGATGATTTCGCCCAGTTCAAAGGGCCGGAACACCGCGTTTTCGACATTCGCCTCCAGCCGCGCCATGTTCAGCACGTCGTCGATGAGGTTGCGCATGGCGAGGCTGGAGCGCTCGATCTCATCCAGCCGTTCGTCGAGTGACCCGTGATCCCCGCCTTCCAGCTTGATGAGCCGGATATTTCCGAGAACGCCGTTAAGCGGCGTGCGCAGCTCATGGCTCGTCGTGGCAAGGAACTGGGACTTTGCATCATTGGCCCGCTCGGCCTCGCGTCGCGCCTGTTCGAGCTGAAAGGACTGGACATAGTTTGCGCGCAATGTGCGTTCGGAAAAGAACTTGGCGTAGAGCCCCATGATGACCACCCAGGTCAGCAGGAAACCGGGGCCGAGCCAGACCCGGATATCGTCGCCCGCGCCGACATGATCGACCATGAAATAGTAAAAGATCGGCAGGAAGACCAAGCCCTGCAACAACGCTGCGTGCGAGAACATGAAGGGCAGGAAGACGCTGCCGGCAAGACTGATCAGTGCGAACCGGTAGAGGTATTCGTTGGCCCCGTCCGGGGAGACGTTCTGATAGGCCACCCAGATCGCGATATACATGACCGACCAGCCGATGGATGTCACAATCGGCAGGATGCGGACCGGCATGCGCTGGACCAGAAAATAGATGGTGATCACCATCGCCACCAACCCGGCCCGGACAATCCACAGGACCGACACTTCGCCCGTCTCGACCCTTTCGGTCCGGGCGAAGAACTCCAGGGGCGTGAAGGTGGCGAAAAGCGCCACCCCAAACAGCAATGCCTTCTGGAACTGGCCGCGCGTCGATTCGAAATACCATTCCCGGTATCGCTTTTCGAGCGCGCGGTCGGCGAAGCTCTGGGTGAACCAGTGTGCGGCCTCGTCCCTGATATCTGCGGTTCCGCTCAATGTCGCACCAGTCCCAGCCGGTAGCCGAAGCCGTGCACGGTCACGATGGCCTTGTCGCCGTCTTCCACGTCCGCGAGCTTCCTGCGGATCTTGGAGATCAGCGCATCGACTGTGCGTTCGCCGGTATCGTGATCCGGCGCGGTAGAGATCGCATCCAGCAAGACAGCACGCGACTGGACGCGGCCGTTCGCGTTGATCAGCGCCGTGAAGATGTCGAACTCGGCCCGCGTGAACGGAATGGATCTGCCCTGCGCGGTGCGGACCTGCCGCTGCCCGAAATCGACCTGGATCGTGCCGAGGCTGATCAGCGAGCGGTCGGCCGCCGCAGCGCCATCCGGATTGGTGCGGCGCAATACGGCATTTATGCGGGAAATCAGTTCATCCGGATCGAAGGGTTTGGTGACATAGTCGTCACCGCCAATTTCCAGCCCCATGATCTTGTCCATCGTCGTCTGGCGCGAGGTCAGGAAGATGATGGGCGGATACGGGGATTTGGCCCGCATGGTCCGGGCCAGAACTATTCCATCCTCATCCGGCAATCCGATATCGAGAAGGGCCAGATCGACGGACCGGCTGTCCAGAACCGCCCGCGCCTCTGCCACGGTGGTCGCTTGCAGAACCTCGAAATGCAGTCTCAGCACCGCAGATGTCAGCGCCTGCAATCCCGGATCGTCCTCGACGAGCAAAACGCTTTGTTTTTGGCCCGTCTTCTTCATGCTTCATATGGCATGCGCATGCCGACCCGTCCTGCCCGTATTGGTGTTACGCCGAGTTTAGGGTGCTTCGCTGGAAAAGTCTGCAATGATCGGTTGTGTCGTCCGCAATGGCGGCCGGGGCGTTGCGGGTTGACCTTGGCCGATTTCACCTCTGACGTGGGGCCGGGCGCGAATGGCCCAAACTTGACCCGACAAGGGCCGGCTGTATGCTTTTGCCATTGATCGCTTAGAACGTGTAACAATGAGCATTCGCGAGACGTGCCGCCCGTTTTCCCGACCTGATGATCGACTGGCATGGCGGTCGTTGACGCTCAGCGTGGCGATCGCCGCGCTCGGGCTGGCCTTTCCCGCGATCTGGCCCGCGTCGTGGCTTTCCCTGCTGGTGGGATCGCTCCTGTTCGGCACGGCTGTGCTGCGGCTTTACTCGATCCAACATGATTGCGGGCACTACAGCTATTTTACAAGCCGCCCCCTCAACGATCGGATCGGGACCTGGCTGTCGCTGTTCTCGGGCATTGCCTACAGCGTTTCTAAGCACAACCATAACCTTCACCACGCCCATCTGGGCGACATCTCGCAGCGTGACGCGCACGAGGTCTTTACCATGGCCCGATCGGAATACGAGGCCGCGCCTCTCGTGCGCAGGCTGGCCTACCGCGTCTACCGCCATCCGCTGATGCTCTTCTTCTTCGGGCCGCTCTGGGTCTATTTCGTGCAATACCGCTGGCCGCGCAACACGGTAGAAGTCAGCGTGCGGGATGTGATCGTGCAGAACCTGACCATGTTCGGTTTCTGGGCGCTGATCATTCTGCTGCTTGGATGGTGGGCTTTCTTTGCCGTCCTTCTGGGCAGTTAC
>JAUIDM010000105.1 GCA_030428915.1 Alphaproteobacteria bacterium
TGCCGGAGCGGCGCGCCATCGGCCAGTTGCCCCTCGATGATCGCCTTTTTCAGCGCTTCATAGATGATCGTCGCGGCGGATGCCGTCTGAGCGATGTTGACGCTGTCGATCTGCATGGGCACTCCCATAACCGGGCTGTCGAATATTGGATACAATTTCATACTTGCATATTGTATCCAATATTCGATATCCAAGTCACGAGAATTCTTCCGGTCCCGATGCCGGCCCCCATCCAATGAAAGGATACGCTCATGTGGAGTGGAATGATGCCCGCCGTGACGACGAAGTTCACGGCTGACGGTGCGCTCGACCGTGCCGAGATGGAACGCTGCTTCGGCCTGCAGATCGACGCGGGCAATGCGGGCCTGATCACCTGTGGCACGCTGGGCGAGGGCAACATGCTCAGCCCGGAGGAACGGCTGGAAGTCCTGAAGATCGCCAAGTCTGTCACCGGCAGCAAACCCGCGCTCCTGACCGTTTCCGAAGCCGGAACCCGCGAGGCCTGCGATCTGGCCGCCCGCGCCGCGAAGGCCGGCGCCGACGGCATCATGGTCGTGCCCTCGCCGATCTACCATACCAACCGGGCCGAGACGATCGCCAACCTCAACGCCATCGCCAATGCGGGCGGATTGCCGGTGATGATCTATTCGAACCGCGTCGGCTACCGCGTCGACGTGACGCCCGAGATGATGGTCGAACTCGCCGAAAACCCGCTGATGGTCGCGATCAAGGAAAGCAGCGATGACATCCGCCGCTGCACGGAAATCTTCAACACCGTCGGCAACCGCTTCAAGGTCCTGACCGGGGTCGATAACCTTGGGCTCGAGGCGCTGCTGATGGGCTGCGACGGCTGGGTGTCGGGCGTCTCTATCGCCTTCCCGAAGGAAAATCAGGCGATCTACGACCTCGCCAAGGCGGGCCGGATCGAAGAGGCGCGCGAGATTTACCGCTGGTTCCGCCCGCTTCTCGACCTCGACGTCTCCACCTTCCTCGTCCAGCAGATCAAGCTGGCCGAAGCACTGGCCATCGGCTCGACCGAACATGTCCGCGCGCCCCGCATGCCGCTTGTGGGCGACCATCGCGCCCGCGTCGAGGCGCTGATCCGCGAACGCATTGCCTGCCGTCCGGACCTTGCCAAATTCGCGAAAGCGGCGTGAAGGTGGTCCGAATAACCTTCTGACGGATTCCATGGGGTCGATATGTACGCCGCTACCTCCACCGATCTGGTTGTCATTGGCGCGGGTGTGATCGGCCTCTCCATTGCCCATGCCGCGCTGGCGCGTGGCATGGGTGTTCTGGTCATCGACCGCACCGGCCCCGCCGCGGGGGCCTCTGCCGGCAACGCGGGGGGCTTCGCGTTTTCCGAAATCCATCCGCTCGCTTCTCCCGACACGCTGATGGCCTCGCCGAAATGGCTCCTCGATCCGCTGGGACCGTTGTCGCTCCCGGTCCGGTATGCACCGATGATAGTCCCCTGGATGCTGCGCTTCGCCAAGGCAAGTCTGCCGGGGCGCGTGGCCGCCTCGACCCGTGCGCAGGCTGCGCTGATGGCGCATGCGCAGCAGACGTTGGAACCCGCGATGGCGCGGACCGGAACGTCCGACATGCTGCGCAAGACCGGCCAAATGCAGGTCTTCGAATCCGCACGCGCGTTTGAGGCCGCGCGGCGCGACTCCGACGAAGCTGCGCATTACGGTTACAGCTTCCGCGCGCTCGTCGGCACGGATGCCATTGCCGAGGTGCAGCCCGGACTTTCGCCGCGCTTCACCCACGGCATCGCGACCGAGGACTGGTGGGCCATTTCCGATCCGAAACTTTACACGCTGGCGCTCGCGACGGCGCTGACCGAGAAGGGCGGCAGAATCGAGACCGCCGAGGCCCGCGCTCTGACCGCCAATGCCGAGGGCGTGACGATCCACCTCGCCGACGGCACGGTGATCGCCGCCCGTCAGGCCGTCGTCGCGGCGGGCGCGCATTCGCATCGTCTGGCGGCAAGCCTCGGGGATCGCATCCCGCTGGAGACTGAGCGCGGCTACAACACCACGCTGCCCCCCGGCGCCTTCGATCTTCACCGCCACATCACCTTCTCCGAACACGGCTTTGTCGCCGCGCCCCTCTCGACCGGCATCCGGATCGGCGGGGCGGTGGAACTGGGCGGGCTGGACCTGCCGCCGAACTACGCGCGGTCAAAGGCGATGCTGAAGAAGGCCGCGGGCTTCCTGCCGGGGCTGAAGACCACAGATGGCACCGAATGGATGGGCTTCCGCCCCTCGCTGCCCGACACATTGCCCGCGATCGGCCGCGCCACCCGCGCCCCGAACGTCATCTATGCCTTCGGGCACGGCCACCTCGGCCTCACCCAATCGGCCGGCACCGCCGACCTTGTCGCCGATCTTCTGACGGGGGCGACGCCGGCCATCGACCTCACCCCCTTCGCGCCGAACCGTTTCAAGGGCCTGATATGACCAGCCACACCTTCCTCTGCATCGACGGCCATACCTGCGGCAACCCGGTGCGCCTCGTGGCAGGCGGCGCCCCGCAGCTTCGGGGCAAGACCATGCTCGAACGCCGCGCGCATTTCCTTGCCGAATACGACTGGATCCGCACGGGCCTGATGTTTGAACCGCGCGGCCATGACCAGATGTCGGGCTCCATCCTCTATCCCCCGACGCGCGAGGATTGCGATGTGGGCGTCCTCTTCATCGAAACCTCCGGCTGCCTGCCGATGTGCGGCCACGGCACCATCGGCACCGTCACAACCGCCATCGAAAACGGCCTTGTCACGCCCAAGACGCCCGGCATCCTGCGGCTCGATACGCCTGCCGGGCTCGTGATCGCCGAATACCGGCAAGAGGGGCGCTTTGTCGAAGAGGTGCGCCTGACCAATGTCCCCGCCTTCCTATATGCCGAAGGCCTGACCGCCGAGGTGGACGGCCTCGGCGAGATCACCGTGGACGTCGCCTATGGCGGCAACTTCTATGCCATCGTCGAGCCGCAGGAAAACTTCCGCGACATCGAAGACCACCGCGCGCTCGACCTTGTGGGTTGGAGCCCGAAACTGCGCGCCGCGCTCAACGCGAAATACACCTTCACCCATCCCGAACACCCTGAGATCAACCGCCTCAGCCACATCCTCTGGACCGGCGCGCCGAAACACCCCGAGGCCACCGCCCGCAACGCCGTCTTCTACGGCGACAAGGCCATCGACCGCTCGCCCTGCGGCACCGGCACCTCGGCCCGCATGGCGCATTGGGCGGCAAAGGGGCGACTGAACGAGGGCGAGGATTTCGTGCACGAGAGCATCATCGGCTCGCTCTTCAAGGGCCGGATCGAGGGGCGGACCAAGGTGGGCGAAACGGACGCCATCATCCCCTCCATCGCCGGCTGGGCGCGGGTCACGGGTCTCAACACGATTTTCATCGACGACCGCGACCCCTTCGCCCATGGTTTCGTCGTGACCTGAAACGAGAGAGCCAATGGCCCGACGCATCACCGCCGGAACTGCCGAAGGGCCCATCCTCGCACTGGCAGAGGGCCTCAGCTTCTGGGGCGGCGTCGATCCCGCCACGGGCCGCCTGATCGACGCGCATCATCCCGACCATGGCGCGGACCTTGCGGGCCGCATCGTGATGATGCCGACCAGCCGGGGCTCCTGCACCGGCAGCGGCGTCCTGCTGGAACTTGCGCTGAACGGCCACGCCCCTGCCGCGCTGATCTTCCGCGAGGCCGAGGATGTGCTGACCCTTGGCGCGCTCGTCGCGGGCACACTCTTTGACCGGCCCCTGCCGGTCCTGCGGCTCGGTCCCGACGACTACGCGGCCCTTGCGGACGAACCGTCGGCCCGCATCACCGAAAACCGGCTGGAGGCCGGGGCCCTCTCCCTGCCGCTCACGCCCCTCACGAGCGACCGCCT
The DNA here is from genome assembly GCA_030428915.1 of Alphaproteobacteria bacterium. Taxonomy (GTDB): domain Bacteria; phylum Pseudomonadota; class Alphaproteobacteria; order Rhodobacterales; family Rhodobacteraceae; genus Albidovulum. The sequence goes on from JAUIDM010000105.1 coordinate 3,914, forward strand.
GACACTCACGGAACCCGACCGGGCAATGCTGACGGGGCAGGAGGGCAGGGCGGTTCAGATCGCGATGCAGATCCTGACCACCATGGCCGCCGCGCAGGGCGCAACCACGCTGACCGACGTCACCCGCGCCCATATCGACGGCTGCATTTATGCGAGCCCCGCCAACCTGATCTTCGCGCGCAGGATGGCCGATATGGGCGCAAAGGTCCGCATCCCGACCACGATGAACGCCATCTCGGTCGACCACGCCCATTGGCGGCAGCAGGGCGTGGCGGAAAGCTTCGGCAGCCCGGCGGCCGCTTTGGCCGATGCCTATACCGAGATGGGCGCGGCCCCGACCTTCACCTGCGCGCCCTACCTGCTGGACGGGGCACCGGCCAATTGCGAACATATCGGCTGGTCGGAATCCAACGCCGTGATCTACGCCAATTCGGTGCTCGGCGCGCGGACGGTGAAGCATCCCGATTTCCTTGACCTCTGCATAGCGCTGACAGGCCGCGCACCATTGTCCGGCGTCTATCTCGACGCCGACCGCGCACCCCGCCGGATCATCCATGTCACCCTGCCCGAGAACCATGATGACGCACTCTGGCCGATGCTCGGTTATCTGGCGGGCAGGTTCGCCCCCGACCGCATCCCGCTCCTGACCGGGCTCGAGGCCACGCGCCCGTCAGGGGATGACCTCAAGGCGCTTTGCGCCGCCTTCGGCACCTCCTCCGCCGCACCGATGCTGCATGTCGCGGGCATCACGCCCGAGGCGCATCTGCCCGCCGCGTCCGATGCCGACACGGTGCATATCACCCGCGCCGAGCTCGCGCGGGCATGGGCGCAGTTCAATTCCGGCCCCGCCGGGGTTGACCTCGTCGCCTTCGGCTCCCCGCATTTCTCCGCCACGGAATGCCGGGCGCTGGCGGACCTCCTCAACGGCAACCGGGTCCATGCCGGCACCACCGCCATCGTCACGGCGGGCCGCGACACGATCAGGGCAATCACTGTCGACGGCACAGCGGTCAGGTTGCAGGCGGCGGGTATCCGCATCATCCCCGACATCTGCTGGTGCTCGATCTCCGAACCCGTCTTTCCACCATCCGCCCGCACGCTGATGACCAATTCCGGCAAATACGCCCATTACGCCCCGGCCTTGTCTGGTCGCGCCGTGCGTTTCGGCAGCCTTGCTGATTGCGTCCGCGCCGCGATCACCGGCAAGGCGCCCGACACTCTGCCTGACTGGCTTCGGTAAGGACCCCCCATGCGAACGACAAAGACTATCCATGTCATCTCCGCCCATGCCGAGGGCGAGGTGGGCGACGTCATCGTCGGCGGCGTGACGCCCCCGCCGGGCGACACCCTCTGGGACCAGCGCCGCTTCATCGCCGAAGATGGCACGCTCCGCGCCTTCATGCTGAACGAACCGCGCGGCGGGGTCTTCCGCCATGTTAACTTTCTCGTGCCGCCGAAGCACCCCGAGGCCCAGATGGGCTTCATCATCATGGAGCCCGAGGACACGCCGCCCATGTCCGGCTCGAACTCGATCTGCGTGGCGACGGTCCTTCTCGACGCGGGCATCCTGCCGATGACCGAACCCGTCACAGAACTCACGCTGGAGGCTCCCGGTGGTCTCGTCCGGGTCCGCGCCGAATGCAAGGGCGGCAAGGCCGAACGGATTACGGTCACGAACCTGCCCTCCTTCGCCGACCGGCTGGATGCGGCGTTGGAGGTGGCAGGGATCGGCACGCTGAAGGTCGACACCGCCTTTGGCGGCGACAGTTTCGTCATCGTGGACGCCGAGACGCTGGGCCTGAAGATCGAGCCGGACGAGGCGCGCGACATCGCCCGGCTGGGCACGCGTATCACCGATGCGGCCAACGCCCAGCTTGGATTTGCCCATCCCGAAAGGCCGGATTGGGACCATATCTCCTTCTGCCTCTTTGCCGGTCCGCTTGAGAAGGCCGAGGGCGGCTTCGCCGCCCGCTCCGCCGTCGCGATCCAGCCCGGCAAGGTCGACCGCTCGCCCACCGGCACCGGTGTCTCGGCCCGGATGGCGGTGCTGCATGCCAAGGGCGTGATGGTAGAGGGGCAGACGCTGACCGCCCGATCGATCATCGACAGCACCTTCACCGGCCGCATCGCCGGACGGACAGAGGTCACGGGCCGCCCTGCGATCGTGCCCGAGATTTCCGGGCGCGGCTGGATCACCGGCATCCATCAGCACATGCTCGACCCCACCGACCCCTGGCCGGGCGGTTATCGGCTGTCCGACACCTGGGGTGCCGGGGAGGGCTGAGGCGTCGGGACGCCTGTCGGGACGGATGCCATACGCATGCCATACGCGGGCGGGACGGTTGCGGTACGCCCTTTCGGGCGCTAGAGGGGGCGCCATGACCAGACCCGATGAACCCCGCCGCAACTTCTATGGCCGCATCCGCGGCAAGACCCTGCGCGCCAGTCAGAAGACCTATCTGAACGAGGATCTGGGGGCCCTCCAGCCCCATGGCGTGACGCGGGAGGAGAACCCCGACCGCCATCCCATCGACCCCGCCGCGATCTTCGGCGACACCCGTCCGGTCTGGCTGGAAGTGGGCTTCGGCGGCGGCGAACACCTAGTTCACATGGCGAAATCCTATCCCGACGTGGGCATCATCGGCTGCGAACCCTTTATCAACGGGGTGGCGATGCTTCTGGGAAAGATCCGCGAGGCCGGGGTCACGAACCTCTCGGTCCATCCCGGCGATGCGCGCGATCTGATGGATGTGCTGCCCGAAGCCTCGGTCGCGAAAGCCTTCCTCAACTACCCCGATCCCTGGCCGAAAAAACGCCACCATCGCCGCCGCTTCGTGACGCAAGAGCACCTGCAACCCCTTGCCAGGGCAATGAAATCCGGCGCCGAGTTCCGGGTGGCGACCGACATTCCCGATTATGTCCGCCAGACGTTGGAGGAAGTGCCCAAGGCCGGTTTCGATCTTGTTTCCGAAATCGATAGGCCGTGGCAAGACTGGCTTTCCACGCGGTATGAGCAAAAGGCTCTGCGCGAGGGGCGCCTTCCCCACTACGTCACGTTCCGCAGGCGGTGAGCGCGGGAGCCTCCGGCAGAGGTATTTTTTGGCAAGATGAAAGGGCAGGCCATGGACCGCCCCAGAAGCTTGCGCTATCAGCGGGGCGATTTTCGCGAAGGAGCGCCCCTGATGTCCGGCCACGGTGAGCCTATTCCGATGACCGCCCGCAAGTCGGGTCCCCTGAAGGGCCGGGCCGAGGTGCCGGGGGACAAGTCCATTTCGCACCGCTCGCTGATCCTCGGCGCGATGGCGGTGGGCGAGACGAAGATCACGGGGCTTCTCGAAGGGCAGGACGTTCTCGATACCGCCAAGGCGATGCGGGCCTTCGGCGCCGAGGTCATCCAGCACGGTCCGGGCAACTGGTCGGTCCATGGCGTCGGCGTCGGTGGTTTTGCCGAACCCGCGAACGTCATCGACTGCGGCAATTCCGGCACCGGTGTGCGGCTGATCATGGGGGCCATGGCCACGACACCGATCACCGCGACCTTTACGGGCGATGCGAGCCTCAACAAGCGGCCCATGGGACGCGTGACCGATCCGCTGGCCTTGTTCGGCGCAAAATCTTATGGCCGTCAGGGCGGGCGTCTGCCGATGACTATTGTCGGGGCCGCCGATCCGGTGCCGGTGCGCTACACGGTTCCGATGCCCTCCGCACAGGTGAAATCGGCCGTGTTGCTGGCCGGTCTGAACGCCCCAGGCCAGACCGTGGTGATCGAGAAGGAACCGACGCGCGACCATTCGGAACGCATGCTGCGCGGTTTCGGCGCGGAGCTGACCGTCGAGGCGACCGAGGAGGGTCACGTCATCACGCTGACCGGCCAGCCGGAGTTGAAACCGCAGACCGTCGCCGTGCCGCGCGATCCGTCTTCTGCCGCCTTCCCGGTCTGCGCGGCTCTGATTGTCGAAGGCTCCGACATCCTTGTGCCGGGTGTCAGCCAGAACCCGACCCGCAACGGGCTCTACACCACGCTCGTTGAGATGGGCGCCGATATCGAATTCCAGAATCCGCGCGAAGAGGGCGGCGAGCCGGTCGCCGATCTGCGGGTCAGGGCGTCGTCGCTCTCGGGCATTGAGGTGCCGCCTGAACGTGCCGCCTCCATGATCGACGAATACCCCATCCTGTCGGTCGCCGCCGCCTGCGCCGAAGGCAAGACAGTGATGCGCGGGGTCAAGGAACTCAGGGTCAAGGAAAGCGACCGCATCGACGCGATGGCGCGGGGGCTTGAAGCCTGCGGCGTCAGGGTCGAGGAAGATGAAGACACCCTCATCGTCCACGGCATGGGACCGGGCGGTGTGCCGGGCGGCGCGACCTGCAAATCCCATCTCGACCACCGGATCGCCATGTCTTTCCTCGTGCTCGGGCTTGCCGCCCAGAAGCCCGTCAGCGTCGATGACGGCGCGCCCATCGCCACCTCGTTCCCGGTCTTCGAAGGTCTGATGGCTGGCCTCGGCGCCATGGTCGAGCGGTCACACCAGTGACTGAAAGGGCGTTCCGGGCGGCTGCCGTCCCGGCGGCGCTTGTATTTATCGCAATGGCCGCCGCGAGCCCGACAGAGTGCGGAGGGGTCTGGGCGCTCTGCACCTTCGACGCACCGCATCTGCCCTATGGGGCGGACGTCGCACGGGCCTATCTGGCGGCTTTGCCCGAGGCTGCGCAGTGGCGTTACCTCTGGATCGTGCAGACGCTTGACCTGATCTTTCCGGCGCTGCTCTGCATTACCTTCCGCGAAGCGTTCGGTCTCTGGGCGACAGAACGGCTGGCAGGGCGGCTGACGAAGATCGCCGTATTTGCGGCCGGGGTCGACTATCTGGAAAACGCGCTGATCCGCGTGATGCTGAAGAATCCCGCCGGTTTCGCGGATGTCGTCGCCACGGCGACCAGCCTGCTGACGATTCTGAAATGGCTGCTCCTGACCGTGCTCTTCGGCGCGCTGGCCCGGCTGTGGCTGAGGCAAAGGCGCGCGCCCCGATAGGGACGCGCGCGGTGTGTCAGAGGTCGCTGGCCGCGACGTGTTCGATCTTCGCCCAGTTCTCGGTGGCCTTGGTCAGCGCGCCCGCGACGTCCTCAAGGAAGAGTTCGCGCGTCTTGGCATTGAGGAAGACATAAAGCTTGCCCTCATGCACGACCGCGTGACGCGGATCGCCGTCGAACTTCTTGCCGACCGAGACGCCATAGGTGCAGAACCCGCCGTTCTGGGGCTCGAAAGCTGCCGGGTTCGCATCGAATTCCGCCTTGTTCTCGGCCGTAGCGAAATAATAGGCGGCGCCGTTCAGGACGGAGGAGAACTCGCCCTCGCCGGTGACGACATCGCCGTTCACGAGTGCTACGGGATCGGCGCCGTGAAGGCCGACCGGCGCCCCGGCATAAGAGAGGCCGGGCGCGATGTTGAGTTCATCGGCGGCAAAGGCGGGGGCGGCGAAGACCGGCAGGGCGGCGGTCAGCGCGGCGAGAAGAAGCGTGGGTTTCATCGTGATTTCCTTTCATTGGTGACGGGGTTTGCCCCCCGTTCACCGCAAATAGGCAGGGGCGGGGGCCCCGCCCATGACCGTCCGTCCCGTTCGCTTTTCCGATCGTCCGGAACGCATATGCGCCTCTTCGTCCAACTGCCCGCCGCCCCAGAAACCGGCGACACTCGGCCCGACCCGCCGTCTCTCGCGGAACAGGAAGGACAGCACTTCATGCAGTACGACCCGGCGCCCCATGCGGGAATACCAGCGCATCGCATGGCGTATTTCGGGGTCGGGGTGCAGGTAGGTGCGCCAGAGCGCCTTTGGCCTGAGTTGCAGTGCGGCTTCGATCGTCTTGACCCACAGGAAGACTCGCCAGGCCGGGACATGCGGGGTTTCCAGCACCTGATGCTTGTAGTCCCAGAGCCGAAGATCGCTCTGGATCACGCGGCGGCGCGCGGATTGCGCATGGAACGGCGTCCAGCGATGCGGGGTCGCATAAATCGACATGACCTGATCGGGATCATAGGTCAGAAGCTGGCGCAGCATCCGCCAGTAGTCGCGGTCGGTTTCCTCTTCGAACCCCACGGCGAAGGTGCAGAGGCCGATCATGCCATGGGCACGCAACAGCCGGATGGCCTCGCGGTCCTTTGACCGGCTGCCGCCCTTCTTGATCGCCTTCAGCGTCGCCTCATCGGTGCCTTCCATCCCGAGAAGAAAGCGCAACACGCCAGCCTTTCTGTAGAGGTGCAGGAGATCGGCATCCCGAACGATGTCATCGGCGCGGGTCGATCCGATGATCGTGACCTGCACGTCCTCGGCGATCAGCGCCTCCAGGAACGCTTTCCAGGCGCGGCGGGAGGAGGTCGGATTCTCGTCGGCGAGGTTGATCAGTTCCACGCCGTGGTCCCGCACCAGCCGGGCGATCTCGGCCGCGAACCGGACCGGATCGCGGTGCCGCCAGCGGGTCCAGAAGCCGCGCTGCCCGCAATAGGTACAAAGATGCGGACAGCCGCGCGAGAACTGCATGATGACGGCCCGCCGTCCGCCCCAATAGGAATGTTGGGTGAAGTCGATGAGTTCCCAGCCGATGCGGGCGCTGTCGAGGTCGGTCAGCATCGGCGCGGGCGGGGTGGCGAAGGGTGTTTCGCCCTTTCGATATGCGAGGCCAGGAATGCGGTCGAGTGACTCGCCGGCCTCAAGCGCAGTGATGAGCGCAGGCGCCGTCACCTCGCCTTCGCCGCGCACGATGATGTCGATCTCCGGCACCTCGGCCAGCACGTCCTGCCAGTGATAGGTCGGAAAGACCCCGCCATAAATGATCGTGAGTTCGGGCTCAGCCCGTTTCAGCGCGCGCACGATCTGCACCACGGTCGGATGGGCGGAGGACGACCCGGAATGGCCGATCAGCACCGCGTCGGGACGGTCATAGAGGCATTCGACCACGATCCGCGCCATCTCCATCGGGCCGGGATCGGCATTGACCAGCCGCACATGATGGCCCGCATCGATCAGGGGGCCGCCGATAGAGAGCAGGCCGAAGGGCGGCAGATGTTCGCCCGGGATGCGGCTGCCGATGGCGGTGTGGGGCGGGTTGAGAAGGGTCAGGCGCATGGGGCCTCCGTTCATTGTCTGCGCTCAGTCTACCGGTCCGGTCCGCAGAGCCTGCCGAGCGGATCAGCAGGATTTCAGCAGTGTCGCGGACTTGTGGGGCGGTATCAGCTGCGCTAGGGAACTGGCCAAACCGGACGGGGACTGCATGATATTCACGGTGGCAATCGACGGGCCGGCGGCAGCGGGCAAGGGGACGATCAGCCGGGCGGTCGCAGCGCATTTCGGCTTTGCCCATCTCGACACCGGGCTGCTCTATCGGGCTGTAGGGGCCAAGGGCGGCGATCCGGTTGCGGCGGCCCGCAGCCTGACCGAAGCCGATCTGGCCCGCGATGATCTTCGGACGCTGGAAGCCGGGCAGGCCGCGAGCCGGGTGGCCGTCATCCCCGAGGTTCGGGCCGCACTGGTCGAGTTCCAGCGCAGCTTCGCCCGTCGCGAGGGCGGAGCGGTGCTCGACGGCCGCGACATCGGCACGGTGATCTGCCCCGAGGC
>JAUIDM010000502.1 GCA_030428915.1 Alphaproteobacteria bacterium
GGGTGGAAGCAAGCGTGGGAGACATGAACGGCATTCCTTTGATGGGCGAAAAGGCAAAGCAGCCCGGCCGTGTCAAAGTCGACCGGGTTGTTCGCAATCATTCGGCGGTCAGTTGCGCGATGGCACCGGTCCAGTCTTCGAGGTGATAGGTGAGCGTGATGCGCCCGTCCTCGACCGTCACGATGTCGATGGACATGGCCTCGAAGCTCTTGCCGGTGGCGGGATCGACGCCGAAAAACGGGCCCACCGGCGTGCCTCGGAACAGGCTTCGGACCACGAAGCGCCCGTCGCCGAGGTCGATGATCTCTTGCGGCTCCCATGTCAGGTCCGGCACGACCTGCCCCAGAAAGGCGATCGTGTTGAGCATGCCCTGCGCGCCTTCACCGCCCGGCGGCGTGGGGATCGAGACGACGTCGGGCGAGAACAGTTCGTAATACCGCTCGGACGTCGTCCCCGCCGGGTCGGTGAGGATATCCGAATAGAATGCGCGCACCGTGTCGATGTCATCGGCAAGAGCGTGGCCGGTGAAGGCGGCGACGGCAAGTGCGGCCAAGAGGGTCTTTTTCATTGGATTGGTCCTTTCAGGGTCGGTGGAGGATGGAGGGTGTCAGGCGTCAACGCCGCCTAGAACGCCGTCCAGTTGCATTTCCTTGAGCAGCGCGTCCTGCCGCGGCTGGGTGAAGGCGTTCATCTCGTCCACGCCCCAGGTGATGCCGACGACCGTGCGCGTGGGCCGTTTGCCAGGGGCGGCATCGGCCAGCGACAAGTATGCGTCCACCACCAGTTGAGGGTCGGGGGCTTCATCGCTGGCCAGCATCTGGGCAAAACCCGCGACCATGGCATCAGGCACCTGGCCAAGCTCGCCATAGGACGCCAGCACATCGGCGCGGGCGGGCGGTTTGCCGGCGGCCAGCAGGTTCGACGGGAACGGGCCGGGCTCGACCAGCGCCACGTCGATGCCGAAGGGCGAAACCTCGTAGCGCAGGCTTTGGCTATAGGCTTCCAGCGCGTGTTTCGTGGCACAATAGGTGCCGAAGAAGGGCACCGAGACCCGCCCGGCGATCGAACTGGTGTTGATGATCAGGCCCGAACCGGCCGCGCGCATCGACGGCAATACCGCTTGCATGGCGCGGATGGCGCCGAAATAGTTGGTGTCCATTTGTTCGGCGGCCTGCGCGACGGAATAGGCCTCGGTCATGCCGATATACATGATGCCTGCGTTGTTGATCAGGATGTCGATGGGGCCCTCGGCCAGAATTGCCGCGAAACCCTCAACGACCGAGGCGTCGCTGGTGACGTCCATCTCGGCAATCGTGATGCGCGGCGAATAGCCCTCGAGCTCGGCCTTCTTGGCGGCGTTGCGGCCGCCCGTGTCGCGCATCGTACCCCAGACGCGGTCGCCCCGGTCGGCAAAGGCCCGCACGGCCGCCGCGCCGAAGCCGCTGCTGGCGCCTGTGATGACGATGGTTCTGTCGGGTGTGGACATGGGTCGTTCTCCTGCTTGCGTGTCGTGTTACCGACTGGTACGAATATCAGGAGGGGTGCGTCAAGGATTAAAATACCTATCGGTATAAATTACTCACTTCACGCCAGAACCAGTTCACCCCGTTGGAGATCAAGACCAGCCGTTTGCGCGCCACGGCCACTTGAACCAAGACTTTGCGTAACCGGAAAACAACCAGTCGAGCGGTGTATGGCGGACCAGGACCACGTAGACGCCCAAGCAGATCAGAATGGTGAGGATCGAACTCGACACGACTGTCATAGTGGGGCCGAGTCCGCGGGACATCATGAAGATAGAGAGTGCTATGGCTGGCCAGACATGGAAGATGTAAACTGGATAGGCCGTGCTAACAGCAAAGCGCACAAGGCGGTTGGGCCTGTTCAAGAGCGCATGGGTCATGCCGATCAACCCGAAAACCAGCATCAGCGTGGTAGCAGACCCCGCGATATGGAAGGCGATGGCATTGGGCGACAGAGTACCCAGAACCAGAAACGAACACGTCGACCCGAACAGCAGCGACCCGAAGACAGGCAGCCGGGCCAGATCTTCAATCCGCGCCCGGCCAAGCCAAAGCACCTGCCCGATCAGAAAGAACACCCAGAAATACATGAACGGGCCGAGCCGCGTGTCGAACACCGTCGCGGGGACAGGGGCACTTGTTCCCTCCCGTCCAATCAGGCTGGCAACAACCACCGGTACAATCAGTAGCGTCAGGTTTGGCAGGCTTGCCGAAAGCCAGGATGCAG
>JAUIDM010000106.1 GCA_030428915.1 Alphaproteobacteria bacterium
ACGCCTCGCCCTCGATCGTCACGCCGCGCCGCAGGGGGTCGAATGTCGCGTCGTTCGGGCGTCCGTTCACCCGCACCCGGTACTTGCGCAGCCAGCCGGTGGAGGGCAGTTCCAGCTGCCGCTTCAGCCCGCCGTCATTGGTCAGCAGGAGAAGGCCTTCAGAATTGAGGTCGAGGCGCCCGACACTCATCACCCTCGGCATGCCTTCGGGCATCGTGTCAAAGACCGTCTGACGACCCTTTTCGTCCTTGGCCGAGGTCACCAGGCCGATTGGCTTGTAGTAGAGCCAGAGCCGCGCAGGCTGCGGGTCGTCGATGGGCTTGCCATCCAGCGTCACCTTGTCGCCCGGCTGAACGTCCAAAGCCGGGCTCACCACCTTCGTGCCGTTCACCGCGACGCGGCCCTCAAGGATCATCTTCTCCGCATCCCGGCGCGAGGCGACGCCCGCACGGGCCATGGCCTTGGCGATGCGCTCGCCCTTGGTTTTCTCGTCGCTCATGGGTCCGCCCCCGGGAATGGCACTGAAGCGCCCCCTCTATACAGAATCGCCGTCCGGGGGAAGCGCTTGCGTGAGGGCGCGGGGCAGGGCATGAGAAGCCATGAGCGGATTTCGCAGCCATATGGATCAGGCCCTCGCCGAGGCGCGGACGGCGGCGGAGCGGGGCGAGGTACCGGTGGGCGCCGTCGTCGTCGCGCCCGATGGCCGGGTCGTGGCGGCGGCGGGCAACCGTACACGCGAGTTGAACGATCCGACAGCCCATGCCGAGATTTTGGCGCTCCGCGCGGCCTGTGCCGCCGCCGGGTCCGAACGGCTACCGGATCACGACCTCTATGTCACGCTCGAACCCTGTCCGATGTGCGCGGCGGCAATTTCCTTTGCCCGGATCGGACGGCTGTATTTCGGGGCGGATGATCCGAAATCCGGGGGCGTGGCCCATGGCGCGCGGGTTTATTCCCATCGCCAATGCCACCACGCGCCCGAGGTCTATGATGGCATCGGGGCGGAAGAGGCCGCGGCGTTGCTCAGGGCCTTCTTCGAGGGACGGCGCGAATAAAGCGTTTCGAGCTGGGTGTGAAGCAGCAAGCATCGAAATTCGAACGATAATGGTTCGAAATCCGATTCAAAGTGATCTGACTGCCCCGGACCCAGCGGGAAACAGCCAATGCTGCACCTTGCGGCGTTATGGCCTGCCCGTCGCCTCCGATCTCGTTGCAATCTAGGCACATACAATCGGCGCGCAAGGAGGGGTACAATATCGCACTTTGTATCCCGCGCGACTCGTGTATGTTAGCGCCAGTTCCAACATCCAGCATGGGAGGCGTAGAATGAACATCTTTGAACATGCGGCGCTTCACGCTGGCGGGGACCTGTGGGCCATGGATATTTCATCCCGCCCGGGAACTTGCCGTCGCAATCAAAGCGCCGTGTAAGCTTCTGAAAAACGTCGGCTTCTGCCGATTAATTCTCAGCAATGTGTAACCGGAAACCGGCCTTGCCCTGATCGGGCATGCCGTTCTTCGAATCCAATCCCATCGAAAGGGGTCAATGTGTCGAAAGGCGCTTGGCCGAGTGATACAATGAACGCACATTTCATATCCGTCCATCCTGAGGACCGACCACATGTCCGTGCCGTTGCGGTACTGGTTCACCGTTACGGCTTACTAACCGTGGTCGCGGCGGCCCTGCGCCTCGCCTTCCGGCGAAATCGCAACAGGCCGCGCTACGATGCCGACCTGCCGAACCGGTTGCGCCGCGACATCGGGTTGGAGCCCGTGTCGCGGGGGCGGGTCTATTGGGAGTTGTGAGGCCCGGGCGATCCCATGCCCGGCCTTCGCATCCAAATCAGATCGTGATTGGGCTCAACACTTCGGGTTCGATCACGGTCACCCCCGGCAGCCCTGCCTTCAGTTCATCCGCCGATTGAGCAAGGAGCGGGAAGGTTTTGTAATGACAGAGAATTACGGTTCTGAAGTCGAAGTATTTACGCGCCGCCCATGCGGCCATCTTCATGTCCATCGTGTAGTGGCCGCCGGCGCACAGAATGCCGATGTCCGGGGCAAAATACTCTCCCATCCAGTCCATGTCCGCCATGATCGTCGTGTCGCCGGTCACGTAGATCGTGTGTCCCTCGCCGGCGATCATGAAACCCGCCTCCGAGCCGGCCTGCCCAAGACTGCCCTTGAAATCAATGGAGGATGAGTGGCAGGCGTTGACCATCGTTACTCTCGCGCCCCCAAGCTCGACGGTCCCGCCCTTGCCGAAGCCGAGGGTTTCAAGCCCCTCCGCGCCGAAGATTTCCGACAATTCATGGATGCAGACGATGGGAATGCCCGCCGTTCTGGCTATGGATGCAGCATTTGATGCGTGGTCTCCGTGGCCATGGGTCAACAGCACATGCGTCGCCCCCTCGGTCGCCTCCGCCTCGCGCCCCTCGGGGAAGACCGGGTTGCCGGCCAGCCAGGGGTCGACAAGCAGCACTGCCTTCTCGATCTCGATCCGAAAGCCGGAATGGCCGAGCCAGGTGATTTTCATGGCATCCTCCCAGTGTTGCCGCCCTTGCGGGCCGGTCGCCCTGCAGGTAAACCCTGCCCCGATCCAAGGACGGAGTACAGCCCCATGTCCATCGATACCGATACCGCGCGCAAGGTCGCGCATCTGGCACGGATCGCCGTGAAGGAGGATGACCTTCCGGCGCTGGCGGGGGAACTTTCCGCCGTGCTCGCCTTCATGGAGCAACTCAATGAGGTCGATGTCGACGGTGTGGAGCCGATGACGAGCGTCACCCCGATGCGTCTGAAGCGGCGCGAGGATGTGGTGACGGACGGCAATATGGTCGAGAAAATCCTGTCGAACGCGCCGGATGCGCGTGAAGGGTTCTTTGCAGTGCCGAAGGTGGTCGAATGAGTGCGTTGAACGAACTGACGATTGCGGCCGCACGCGACATGCTGCGCAAGCGCGAGGTGACGAGCGCGGAGCTGACAGCAGCCTGCCTGTCGGCTATTGACGGGGCCGGAGCGCTGAACGCCTTCGTACACAAGACGCCCGAGGTCGCGCGCGAACGAGCAGCTGCGGCGGATGCGCGCATCAAGGCAGGCGATGCACCGTCGATGTGCGGTATCCCGGTGGGTATCAAGGATCTTTTCTGCACCAAGGGCGTGCCTTCGCAGGCCGCGTCCAACATCCTAAAGGGCTTCCGGCCGGAATATGAATCCACCGTATCGCAGCAGCTTGTCGATGCGGGCGCGGTCATGCTCGGCAAGCTCAACATGGACGAATTTGCCATGGGGTCCTCGAACGAGACCTCGTGCTACGGCAATGCGGTCAATCCGTGGCGGCGCGGCAATGACGATACTGCGCTGACCCCGGGCGGGTCCTCGGGCGGGTCGGCCAGCGCCGTTGCGGCGGACCTTTGCCTCGCCGCGACAGGCACCGATACCGGCGGTTCGATCCGCCAGCCCGCCGCCTTCACCGGCATCACCGGGATCAAGCCGACCTATGGTCGCTGCTCGCGCTGGGGGATCGTGGCCTTCGCCTCGTCCCTCGATCAGGCCGGACCGATGACCAAGGACGTGCGCGACGCGGCGATCATGCTGACCGCGATGTGCGGCCATGACCCTAAGGATTCGACCAGCGCCGACTTGCCCGTCCCGGATTTCGAAGCGGCGCTGACCGGCGACATCCGCGGCAAGAAGATCGGCATTCCGCGTGAATATCGCATGGATGGCATGCCCGAAGAGATCGAGAAGCTCTGGACCGACGGCACTGCGATGCTGAAGGATGCGGGCGCCGAGATTGTCGACATCTCGCTGCCGCACACGAAATATGCGCTGCCAGCCTATTACGTCGTGGCGCCTGCCGAGGCGTCCAGCAATCTCGCCCGCTATGACGGTGTGCGCTATGGCCACCGCGCGAAGCTGTCGCAGGGCGACGGCATCACCGAGATGTACGAAAAGACCCGCGCCGAGGGCTTCGGCCACGAGGTGCAGCGTCGGGTCATGATCGGGACCTATGTACTCTCCGCCGGTTTCTACGACGCCTACTACAACCGTGCCCGCAAGGTCCGCGCGCTGATTAAGCGCGATTTCGAAACCGTCTTCGCCGATGGCATCGACGCGATCCTGACGCCCGCGACACCGTCCGCCGCCTTCGGGCTGGGCGAGATGGCCGATGCAGATCCGATCGCGATGTACCTCAATGACGTATTCACCGTAACGGTGAACCTTGCGGGCCTGCCGGGCATCGCGGTTCCGACGGGGCTTGATCGTCAGGGTCTGCCCCTTGGCCTTCAGTTAATCGGCCGTCCGTGGGAAGAAGGCGATCTGCTGAATCACGCCTATGTGCTGGAGCGCGCGGCTGGATTTGTTTCCAAACCCGCGAAATGGTGGTAATTGGCGCGGTCGAGAAAGTCGGGGAGACTGTGATGCGTATTCTGTTGCCGGGACTGGCAGTGTTGCTGATGAGCGCCTGCACACCGCCCCCGCCGTCACAACCAGCCGGTGGTGTCGGTTTCGGCGATTACGGCGAATATCAGCGCAGACGTGCCGCCGAGGCCGAGGCGCAGATTGCCGCGCAACGCGGTGCGCCCGTACAAACGGTGCAAGGACCGGTTCAGAACACGGCCGTTCCGTTCCCATCGACAGGGACTGGCGTACCCACTGCAGCAGAGTTGGCTCAGGCCGGCGTCAGCGGCGCCGCCACCCTTGCGCAGACGCAGACACTCGCCCCGCAGCCGGCTTACCCGCAGATGACCGCTCCCGCGCCGTCGACCGCGGTCGCCACGGCGCCGAGCAGCACTGTCGGTATCTCGGACGAGCAGGACTTTTCCGCCGTGTCCTCGCGTGAAACGATCGCATCGGACAAGGAGCGTATCGAAGAGAATCGCGCGCAGTATCAGCAAATTCAGCCCGGCGCTTTGCCCGAACGTACCGGCGGCAATGCCGCGCGTATCATCGAATACGCGGTCAAGGCGCCGAACCGGCTGGGTGAGCCGATCTACAAAAGGTCGTCCGTGGCGTTGACGAACCATGACCGTGCATGCGCCCGTTACGACAATCCCGAAGCGGCGCAGGAAGCCTTTCTGAATTCCGGCGGCCCGCAGCGCGACCCGAAGAACCTTGACCCGGACGGGGACGGTTTCGCCTGCCGCTGGGATCCGACGCCCTTTCAGAAGGCGCGTGGCTAAGCCTTGGCTTTTGCCTCGCCCAATTTCGGCGACCGCCGGGATGGGGCACGGCCCAGCCTGATCGTCATACACTACACCGCGATGCCGACCTGCGCCGAAGCCCGGGCGCGGCTTTGCGACCCTGCTGCCGAAGTCTCGGCGCATTGGCTGATCGCTGAGGACGGGACGGCGGAGCAACTGGTTGATGAGGAAATGCGCGCCTGGCATGCCGGGGCAGGGGGCTGGGGCGGGGTCACGGATGTGAATTCCCATTCGATCGGCATCGAGCTTGCCAATCCCGGCGACGCGCCCTTTCCCGAGCCGCAGATGGCGGCGCTGGAACGGCTGTTGGAGGCCATCATGGCGCGCTGGGCGATCCCGCCGCATCGGGTGATCGGACATTCCGACATGGCGCCGGAACGCAAGATCGATCCCGGCCCCCGGTTCGACTGGCAGCGGCTTGCGCGGCGTGGCCTGTCGGTCTGGCCGGTTGCTGGCGACGATGATCCGGCAGTCGAATTCATGACCTCGGCGCATGCCTTCGGTTACCCAGATGCACCCGTTTCGGCTCTTCTGGCATCGTTCCGCCTGCGGTTCCGGCCCTGGGCATCGGGGGCGGAGGATGCACAGGACCGCGCGCTTGCCCGGACTCTCGCCCAGCAGTTCCCGGCGGCGGAGGCGATCTGACCGCTCCGGCAGCGGCTCAGGATTTGGAGGCCGCTTTCTTTCCCACTGACTTTTTTGCGGTCGTCTTCTTTGCCGCCGCCTTTTTCGGCGCGGTCTTCTTGCGTCCGCCACCCTTCTTCGTGGCCTTTTCGGCAATCAGCTCCAGCGCCTGTTCCAGTGTCACCGCTTCTGGCGTGATTTCCTTCGGAAGGGTCGCGTTGACCTTTTCCCATTTCACATAAGGCCCGTAGCGACCTGACATGACCTGAATGGCCCCGCCATCGGGGTGCTGGCCAAGGTCGCGCAATGCAGCGGGTGCGCTGCGGCCCGTTCGGGTGGCCTTTTCGGCCAGCACTTCCACCGCGCGGTTCATGCCGATGGTAAAGACCTCGTCGACCTCCGGCAGGTTTGCATAGACACGGCCATGCTTGACGTAAGGCCCGTAGCGACCGATCCCGGCTTCGATCACTTCGCCGTCATCTGGATGGGGTCCGATCTCGCGCGGCAGGTTGAGAAGCGTCAGCGCCTTCTGAAGATCAATGCTTTCTGGCGACCAGCCCTTGGGCAGGCTTGCGCGCGGCGGCTTAGGCGTCTCTTCCGTGGCCTCGCCCCGCTGAACGTAGGGGCCGAACCGGCCGGTCTTCAGCCAGATCTCGTCGCCGCCATCCTCGCCCAGCACCCGTTCCGCCGCACCGGCCTCCTCGCCATTCGCGCCCGAGAGCGAGCGCGTGTAACGGCAGTTGGGATAGTTGGAACAGCCGATGAAGGCACCGCCCGACCGCGCCGTCTTCAGGTTCAGCCTGCCTTCGCCGCAGGTGGGACAGATGCGCGGGTCCGAGCCATCATCGCGCGGCGGATAAAGGTGAGGAGCGAGGAAATCGTCAATCTTTTCCAGCACCTCACCGATACGCAGGTCAGCGGTTTCCGCGATCGCGGCGGTAAAATCGCGCCAGAAGCGCGCCAGCACTTCCTTGTAGTTGCGGTCGCCGGCCGAGATTTCATCCAGTTCGTTTTCCAGATCGGCGGTGAAATCGTACTCGACATAACGCCGGAAGAAGTTCGTCAGGAACGCCGTCACCAGCCGGCCCTTGTCCTCGGGGATCAGGCGGTTCTTGTCCTTGCGCACATAGTCGCGGTCCTGGATCGTCGTTACGATTGAGGCATAGGTGGAGGGGCGGCCTATCCCGAGTTCTTCCATCCGCTTGACCAGTGTCGCTTCGGTGTAACGCGGAGGCGGCTGGGTGAAGTGCTGTTCGGGCGCGATCTTGCGCTTGTCCGCTGTCTCGCCCTGCATGATCTGGGGAAGGCGGCTGTCGTCCTCTTCCTCGATCACCGTATCGTCGCGCCCCTCGTCATAGACTTTGAGGAAGCCGTCGAACATCACAACCTGACCCGTGGCACGCAGCACGACCTCGCCATCGGCGCTGCCGACGTCGACTGTCGTGCGTTCCAGCCGCGCTGCAGACATCTGGCTGGCGATCGTGCGCTTCCAGATCAGGTCGTAGAGTTTGCGCTGATCATCCGCGAGTTTCAGTTTGTCGGGGGAAAGGCTCATATCCGTGGGCCGAATGCATTCATGCGCTTCCTGCGCGTTCTTGGCCTTGTTCTTGTACATGCGCGGGCTGTCGGGGACATAATCCGGACCGAACCGCCGCTTTATCTCGTCCCGCGCGGCCATGACGGCCTCGGGCGCCATGTCGATCCCGTCGGTCCGCATATACGTGATGTAACCAGCCTCATAGAGCCGCTGGGCCGTGGACATGCAGGCCTTGGCGCCCATGCCGAACTTGCGGCTGGCCTCCTGCTGCAGCGTGGAGGTCATGAACGGCGCATATGGGTTGCGGTTGGCTGGTTTCGCCTCGACCGACTTGACGCTCAGGTCGCGAGAAGTGACCGCTTGCACGGCCAGTTCGGCAGCGGTTGCGTTTGCAAGGTCGTATTTGTCGAGCTTCTTGCCGCCAAGGACCGTCAGCCGCGCCTGATATTCCTGCCCGCGCGGGGTGACGAGGGTCGCCGTGACCGACCAGTATTCGCGGGCGCGGAAGGCCTCGATCTCCATCTCGCGCTCAACGATGAGGCGCAGGCAGACCGATTGCACGCGGCCCGCCGATTTCGCGCCGGGCAGCTTGCGCCAGAGAACGGGGGAAAGGTTGAAACCGACGAGGTAGTCGAGCGCGCGGCGGGCAAGATAGGCCTCCACCAGCGGGCCGTCGACATCGCGCGGATTTGCCATCGCCTCGCTGACGGCTGCCTTGGTGATTGCGTTGAAGGTCACACGACGGACGGTCTTGCCCTTTTTCAACGACGACGCCAGCGCCTCTTTCAGGTGCCAGGAGATTGCCTCGCCCTCGCGGTCGGGGTCGGTGGCGAGGATGAGCGTGTCGTCGGATTTCAGCGCCTCGGCGATGGCGCGGACATGTTTCTTGCTGTCGCTCGCGACCTCCCATTTCATATCGAATCCCTGATCGGGATCGACCGACCCGTCCTTCGGAGGCAGATCGCGGACATGGCCGTAGGAGGCAAGAACCGTATAGTCCGATCCGAGATATTTGTTGATTGTCTTGGCCTTGGCAGGGGATTCTACAACGACGACGGCCATGACTACCTCTGAAAATCGGGTTTTCTGCTCTGGGCGCGGAACATGGGCGTCATGGGCGGGTATTGTCAATGACCCGCGTCCCGGTCAACCGGGACCGGTGCTCCGGGCGCGGCTGGCGCGGATTATTCCGACCGCGACAGAAGCCCGCCGGGTTGCCGCAGGATGCGGCCTTCAAGCTCCAGCGTGAGCAGTTCCGGCGCGATCGCGGCACTTGGCAGGGCGAGGTCGCGGATAAGCTGATCCTCGGCAAGCGGGCTGGGGCCTAGCCGTTCGAGTATCTGCTGGTGAAGTGCGGCCATGTCGCGCCAGTCGAGGCCCGGTCGGGCTGCCTGAGCCGGTGCAGGGGCAGGCGGTACGGACCGTGGGGCAGTCTGACGAGGCGCCGGGCTCGCCTGCGCGTCGCGCATGGCGAGCGCTTCCACCACATCTTCGGCACTGCGCACCAGTGCCGCGCCATCGCGGATCAGCATGTTGCAGCCCGCCGCGCGCCCATCGAGAGGGTGGCCGGGAACTGCCAGAACCTCGCGCCCCTGATCAAGCGCGTTGCGGGCGGTTATGAGGCTGCCCGATCGTGCGGCGGCTTCTACCACGATCACCGCGCGGGCCAGGCCCGAGATGATGCGGTTGCGGAGCGGGAAGTGCCGCGCGACAGGGGAGAGTCCCACCGGCTGTTCCGAGATACGCAGGCCCTTTGCGGCGATCTCTTCGGCCAGCTTCAGGTTTTCGACGGGATAGATCGCATCGACCCCGCCTGCCATAACCGCGATGGTGCCGGTTGGCAAAGCGGCCAGATGGGCGGCAGCGTCGATCCCGCGCGCAAGACCCGAGACAACGGTGATGCCCGCCGCGCCCAGCCCTTCAGCCAGTTTGCGCGCCATACGGGTGCCAAGCGATGAGGCATTGCGGGCGCCGACGAGCGCCACCATCGGGCTGTTGAGGAACGACAGGTCACCCATGGCCCAGATCAAGGGCGGCGCGTCCGCAAGTTCGGCGAGCGCTTGTGGATATGCGGGCTCGCCTCGGCAGATCACCCGCGCCCCGGCGACTTTTCCCGCCTTGAATTCCTTTAAAGCGACCGCTTCCGGGCAGGGCTCGTACGACTGGACACCGGCAGCTTTCGCGACCTCCGGCAAGGCTGCCAGCGCCGCGTCGGCCGATCCATATTCTTCCATGAGGCGCCAGAAGGTGACCGTGCCAACCCTTCTCGAGCGAATGAGGCGGAGCCACGACAGCTTGTCGTCTTCCGTGGTGGGTGGGGTGAAGGGGGTGGGGTAAGATAACAAACCTGTTCCCTCGTGCCTCCGCCTCAATCGCAAGGTCGAATTTGCAACCTTAAGGTTAACGGATGGTTACGATTCGCGGAGATAGGGAGCCTGCGCGAAAAAAAACTTCGCAGGCCCGATCCCGCGGGGACACCGCATGCAAAAGGCAGATCAGCCGTAAAGCGCGGGCACACCAAGACGGGCATGAATGTGGTTGACCTGCTGGCGGTCCAGTTGCAACGCGGTGGCCAGTTCGTGCAGGTATTCCGCCTCTTTCCGGTTGTCGAGGTCGATCCCCATGATCGACATCGTGTATACCTGAGCTTCCAGTCCGCGCGGCACTTGTCGCACAAGGCCGCGTACATCGACCGGCGCCTTCAGCTCCGCTTCGACGAAACGCCGCTCTTCGGGCGAGACGTCACCGAGATTTCCCAGGAGTTTCTCCTGTTCGCGCGCATCGACGCGGCCATCGGCCTTGGCCGCCTGGATCATCGCGCGCAGCATGAGGCCTGCGGCGGCATCCTGTTCACGTGTCGGCTGCACCTTGGGTTCACCGCAATTTCCGAGCGATTCGTTGAGGATATCGCCGAACCCGCCGCCGCGTTTTGTCGCCGCGCCGCCAAGCGCACCGCCGAGCATGCCGCCAAGCAGGTCACCCAGCCCGCCGCCGCCAGAGCCGCCAAGACCGCCGAGCAGATCGTCGAGCCCGCCACCTCCCCGCTGCGGCGCGCTCCGGCTGCCGGGCCGGTCAGGCGCATAATCGCCCAGTTCTTCGAGAAAGTCGCCAAGCCCGCCACCGGATCCGCCCAGCACATTGCCGTTTCCGCGCGGGGACGGATTGCGACGGGATGTGCCGCCGCCCAGGATATCGCCCATCATGTCCTCTAGCCCGCCACCGCGGGTGCCGGCGCCACCGCCGCCACCAAAGGGCCCTTCGCCCTTGCGCTGCATCATGCTGCCGACGCCCTTCGCGACCGCGATGCCAATCGCGACCTTCGCCAATGTTCCCATCAAACTCATCTGGTCTCCCCCTTCACTAGCAGTCCTGCAACCATTCTAGGGTAACGCTGTCCTCTGAGCAGGGGGAAAATACGCCAAACCTGCTCAGTCTTCGGCGACATTCAGCCAGACCCCGCCTTCCGGACGGAGAGTCAGGATGAGCACGGGCTCCGGATCACGGCCTGCCACGGGTGTGAACCGGAAGCGCGCCAGCAGTGTCGCAAGGATGATGACCGCCTCTTGCAGCGCGAAGGAGGCGCCGATGCAAATGCGGGGCCCGCCGCCAAAGGGCAGATAGGAAAAGCGGTCGATGATCTTCGGATCGGCGAAGCGGTCGGGGTCGAACCGGTCGGGGTCTGGCCAGAGCGCATGGTTGCGGTGCAGGGCATAGATCGGCAACATCACCGTGTCGCCGCGCCGTATTTCACGCCCGCAGAGTTCGTCATTTGCCATGGCGGTGCGCGACAGGAATGCTGCGGGCGGGTAGAGGCGCAGCGCCTCATCCACGATCTGGCGGATGTAGGTGAGCTTCGACAGGTCGGCGACGGCAGCCGCCCGTGCACCAAGCACCCGCTTTGCCTCGGCGCGTGCGCGGTCCTGCACCTCGGGATCGAACGCGCACAGATAGAGCGCCCAGGCAAGGGAGAGCGCGGTTGTTTCATGACCCGCGACGATGAAGGTCAGAAGGTTGTCCCGCAGTTCGGCGGTATTCATCTGACGCTTCGTTTCGGGGTCCTCCCCCTCAAGCAGAAGATCGAGAAGATCGGCGATACTGCCGCGACC
>JAUIDM010000107.1 GCA_030428915.1 Alphaproteobacteria bacterium
ACCTGTGACGGGAGACCCGAGAACATCCGTGACCGTGGCGCCTGGACCGTGGCGGGCAAGATCGCGCGGGCGATGATCGACGGCGCACCGCGTGAACTGACCGACGGGGCGACCTATTTCCACACTCCCTCCGTCAAGCCGTCATGGGCAAAGCGGTTCGAGAAGACGGCGAAGATCGGCCGGCACATCTTTTACCGCGCACCGGTCCAGACTGCGATGAACTGACGCCGGCAGGCGGCGTGATGCCGCCTTCCGCCTTTCGGTGGCTGCGCGCGGCGCTATGATTGCCGCGACCTTGCACCGGAGCCTTTCATGTCCGACGAAATCAAGCAGGCTTTCGCCCATCCAGATGAGCGGGCGAAGGCCATGGCCGGACCAAACCCGCCAGACCGCCTGTCACTGCGTGACTATGTCGTGAGCGCTGATATCGGTGCATTTCAGGTCGAACGCGGGCAGGAGCAGCGGCTTCGGTTCAATGTCGTCGTGGAACTCGCGCTGCAGGACGCGGCGGGGGATGACGTGGACCTGATCCTGTCCTATGACCGGCTGACCGAGGCGATTGGCGCGGAACTCGCCGCCGAAAGGTTGAACCTGCTGGAGACCTTGGCCGAGAACATTGCTGGACGCATTCTGGCCGAACCGCAGGCCGAACGGGTATTCCTGCGCATCGAAAAGCTGGACCGGGGGCCTTATGCGCTGGGCGTGGAGATCGTGCGCCGCCGCGCCGATATTTCGGGCACCTCTGGAGAAACGGACGCACCGACGCCGGTGGTGCATGTTGCGGGGAATGACACATGGCAGCGCGGCCGGGTTTCGGGACCGGCGATCGTCGTGCCGCAGCTGCCCGAAACGCGACCTTTTGCCGAGAGTGGGGCGGCGCAGCTTCGCATCGACCTTCTGGCGATCGAACAGGCGGCGTGGGTCCTGGCGGCGACCGATCCGTCGTTGACGGTGGTTGCGACCCGGACCGAGCTTGACTGGGCGCTGAAACAAGGCCTCGCCGTGGTCTGGGCGCCGTCGAAGCTGGTGCTCGATACGCCCGGCGCGCCGCAGGTGGCGGATGCCGGGGCGCTGGCCCGCTGGTTGGCAGAAGACCTCAATGCGACCCGGATCGTTGTTCACGGCGATGTTGCAATTCCGGCGGGTTGCCGCGTGCCGGTCGAGCGGGCCTGACGCGGGCCGCTTGCCTTCCGCACGCAGCCCGGCCTAAACCGCTCGCCATGATCTATTACCGCCCCATCGCACAGACCGATGCCGCCCGGCCGCCCTTCGCGCCGCGTCTGGCAGGCGGCTGGTGCTGGTTCGACCGGCTGGAGCGGCTGGAACGCGGCAAGGCGCCGAAAATGATCACCGTCGACGAAGTGCCCGAAACCGTTCTGCGGCGACTTTGCGACCCGCGTGCCGAGATTGCCGGGCTGTCGATGAACCGGCCGCGCCTAATGGGCATCCTCAATGTGACGCCCGACAGTTTTTCGGATGGGGGGCGTTTCCACGCGGCCGAAGCTGCTGTGACACATGCAACGAGAATGGCGGATGCGGGGGCCGATATCCTCGATATCGGTGGCGAAAGCACACGGCCCGGTTCGGCCGCCGTCAGTGAGTCTGACGAGATTGCGCGCACCGAACCCGTGATCCGCGCGCTGACCGGGGCAGGGCTGGCCACCCCCATCTCCATCGACACACGCAAGGCCGAGGTGGCCACGGCAGCACTTGGGTCTGGGGCGAAAATTGTCAACGATGTTGCTGCCTTGGGCTTCGATCCTCAACTGGCTGCGGTCGTGGCGAAGGCGGGCGTGCCGCTCTGCCTGATGCATGCGCAGGGCGATCCCGCGACGATGCAGGACGATCCGCGCTACGATGATGTGCTACTGGATGTCTACGACTATCTGGAGGCCCGTATCGCTGTGGCCGAGGCGGCGGGCATTCGCCGCGACCGCATCATCGTCGATCCCGGCATCGGTTTCGGCAAGACGGTGGCGCATAACCTCGCCCTCATCCGCGGCCTCTCGGTCTTCCATGGGCTGGGCTGCGCGATCCTGCTGGGCGCCTCGCGCAAGCGCTTCATCGGCACGATCGGGCGGGCGGACAAGGCCGATGACCGCATCCCCGGTACGCTGGCCGTCACGCTCGCCGGTATCGCGCAGGGCGTGCAGATTCACCGCGTTCATGATATGACCGAGGCAAAACAGGCGCTGCGGCTTTGGGCCGCTGTGACGCTGGGAGAAAAAACATGAGCAGGAAGCTTTTCGGCACCGATGGCGTGCGGGGAACCGCGAACACCTACCCGATGACGGCGGAAATGGCGCTGAGGCTCGGCGCGGCGGCCGGGCGCTTCTTCCGCACCGACGGGCGCAACGGTCATCGGGTGGTGATCGGCAAGGATACGCGGCTGTCAGGCTATATGCTGGAAAATGCCCTGACGGCGGGGCTGACCTCCACCGGTATGAACGTGCTGCTGCTAGGGCCCGTGCCGACGCCCGGCGTCGGGTTCCTCACGCGGTCCATGCGTGCCGATCTCGGCATCATGATCTCGGCCAGCCACAACCATGCGCATGACAACGGCATCAAGTTCTTCGGTCCCGACGGGTTCAAGCTGTCGGATGAGGCCGAGGCCGAGATCGAAGCGATCCTCAATGGCGACATCACGCTCGCCCAGCCAGCTAATATCGGTCGCGCCAAACGGATCGACGACGGGCTTGGCCGCTATGTCGAATATGCCAAGACGACCTTCCCCGCGCGCGGCGCACTGTCGGGTCTGAAAGTGGTCGTCGATTGCGCCAATGGTGCCGCCTACAAGGCCGCGCCCGAGGTCTTGTGGGAACTTGGCGCTGAGGTCATTCCGGTCGGGGTCGCGCCGAACGGCTTCAACATAAACGAGAAATGCGGATCCACCCATACCAGCACTGCGGCTGAGGCAATCGTCGCCCATGGCGCCGATCTTGGCATCAGCCTCGATGGTGACGCCGACCGGGTGATGATCCTGGATGAGAACGGACAGGTTGCCGACGGCGACCAGATCATGGCGCTTTTCGCCGCCCGCTGGGCCGAGGCGGAGCGACTGAAGGGCGGGGCGCTGGTGGCGACCGTCATGTCCAATCTGGGGCTGGAGCGGTTCCTGACCGGACGGGGCCTGCGCCTGGAGCGTACTGCCGTCGGCGACCGTTATGTCGTCGAACGCATGCGAGAGGGTGGCTTCAACCTTGGCGGCGAACAGTCCGGACATATCGTGATGACCGACTACGCCACGACAGGTGACGGGCTGATCGCCGGCTTGCAGTTCCTGGCCGCAATGGCCGAAACCGGGCGGCGCGCCTCGGAACTGGTGCGCCAATTCGAAACCGTGCCGCAGCTTCTGAAGAATGTCCGCTATACATCTGGTAAAGAACCGCTTTCCGCGCCGTCAGTGAAGGACGCGATCACCGGGGCAGAGGCGCGGCTGAACGGCTCGGGCCGCCTGCTGATCCGCAAGTCCGGCACCGAGCCCTTGATCCGGGTCATGGCCGAATGCGAGGATCCGGCGCTTCTGGCCGAGGTCGTTGACGGGATCGTCGAGGCGGTCGAACGGGCGGCCTGAGCCGCCGCCAAGCGGACAGGTGAAATGCCGTTTCCGCTGGCATCGCGTGGCATTCTTTGCAACCTGACACCGCAAGGATGGGCGGAGGGGCATATGACCAGTTGGGTGACGACGGCGATCAACCGGATCGAGGCTGACAACCACCGCTCGGCTGACACGCATCTTTTCAAGCTCGACCTGCCGGGGCTTAAAGGTGTCGATCTTTACCTCAAGGACGAAAGCACCCATCCGACCGGCAGCCTGAAACACCGGCTGGCACGGTCGCTGTTCCTCTATGCGCTCTGCAACGGCAAGCTGAAGGAAGGCACGCCGGTGATCGAGGCATCCTCGGGCAGCACGGCGGTGTCCGAGGCCTATTTCGCCCACATGATCGGCCTGCCGTTCATCGCCGTCATGCCGCGCCGCACCGCGCGGACCAAGATCCGCCAGATCGAGCTTTACGGCGGCCAGTGCCATTTCGTCGAAAGCGCGCCCGAGATGCATGATGCCGCGGTCCGGCTGGCAGATGAGATGGGCGGCCACTTCATGGACCAGTTCTGCTACGCCGAGCGCGCGACCGACTGGCGCGGCAACAACAATATCGCCGAAAGCATCTTCCGCCAGATGGAGCGGGAGACTCATCCGGTGCCGAAGACCGTGGTGATGAGCGCGGGCACCGGCGGCACCTCGGCCACGCTTGGCCGCTATATCCTATATCGCGGCTATGAGACCGAACTCGTGGTCGTCGACCCGGAAAATTCGGTCTTCTACGACAGCTACATGACCGGCGACCGCGATCTTCGCGCCGATTGTTCCAGCCGGATCGAGGGGATCGGCCGTCCGAAGGTGGAATTGTCGTTCCAGCCCGATGTCATCGACCGGATGATCCGCGTGCCCGATGCCGCGAGTGTGGCGACGATCCTGTGGCTCGACCGGCTGACCGGGCGCCGGGCGGGGCCGTCGACGGGCACCAATCTCTGGGGTGCGCTGGAAATTGCCGCCGAGATGATGGGGAGGGGGGAGGAGGGCTCCATCGTGACGCTGATGTGCGACAGCGGCCAGCGCTATCTCGACAGCTATTACGATGCCGATTGGGTCGCCGCGCAGATCGGCGATACCGTCCCCTGGACCGAACGCCTGAACGCGTGGTGCTGACCCCGCGCGCCGCCATAGTACCACGTTCCGGCCACGTTTCCTTCACCCGGCCATGCCATCATTCCCTTGCGCCGACCCGGATGGGCTGCGCCAAGGAAGGAGAAGGGTAAGATGATCGAGCTTCTGATTTCCGTATGCCTGATCGGTGGCGAGGACTGCCGCGACGTGTCGATGCTCTACGACGCGCAGGACGTGTCCCTGATGACCTGCATGGTGATGGGCCAGACCGAGGCCGCGCGCTGGCAGGTGGAACACCCAAACTACCGCATCACCCGCTACCGCTGTGGTTTCGCGGGGCAGGGCAAGGACGTTTAAAGAAAAAAGGGCCCCGTCTCCGGGGCCCTGGTGCGGATCAGTTCCGCGACTTGTCGACCATCTTGCCCTTAGAAATCCAGGGCATCATGGCACGCAGCTTCTCGCCGACTTGTTCGATCTGGTGTTCGTCGTTCAGGCGACGGGTTGCCTTGAAGAAGGGCTGGCCGACCGAATTTTCCTGCATGAAGTCACGCACGAACTTGCCGGTCTGGATGTCGGTCAGGACCGCCTTCATCCGTGCCTTGGTCTCGTCGTAGGGCAGGATGCGCGGGCCCGAGACATATTCGCCGTATTCGGCGGTGTTCGAGATCGAGTAGTTCATGTTGGCGATGCCGCCTTCATAGATCAGGTCGACGATCAGCTTCACCTCGTGCAGGCATTCGAAATAGGCCATTTCGGGCTCATACCCCGCCTCGACCAGCGTTTCGAAGCCCATGCGGATCAGTTCGACGAGGCCACCGCAAAGCACGGCCTGCTCACCGAAGAGGTCGGTTTCGCATTCCTGGCGGAAGTTGGTCTCGATGATGCCGGACCGGCCGCCGCCGATGGCCGAGCAGTAGGAAAGCCCAATTTCCATCGCCTTGCCGGTCGCGTCCTGATGGACGGCCACGAGGCAGGGCACGCCGCCGCCCTTCACGTATTCGCCGCGCACGGTGTGGCCCGGACCCTTCGGCGCCATCATGATGACATCGACGCCCGCCTTCGGCTCGATCAGGCCGAAATGCACGTTCAGGCCGTGGGCGAAGGCGATGGCGGAGCCTTCCCTGAGGTTGTCATGGACGTATTTCTTGTAGGTCTCGGCCTGCAATTCGTCCGGCATGGTGAACATGATCACGTCGCACCAAGCGGCGGCCTCGGCGATGCCCATGACCTTCAGGCCTTCCTTCTCGCATTTCGCGGCCGAGGGCGAGCCTTCGCGGAGGGCGATGACGACATTCTTGGCGCCCGAATCGCGCAGGTTCAGCGCATGGGCGTGGCCCTGGCTGCCATAGCCGAGAATGGCGACTTTCTTGTCCTTGATCAGGTTGATATCGCAGTCGCGATCGTAATAGACGCGCATGATGCGTTCCTTTCTTCGTTTCTGGTGGCGAAGATAGAGGGATATGCACGATTTGCCGTTCAAAGTTCGATAGAATTCGCGTAAATTGTGAAAATCAATTCCGCCTTATGCCATAATAAGAAAAAATCATGCAGATCGACGACACCGACCGCCGCATCCTGCGCCAGCTTCTGGCCGAACCCGGCCTTGCCACCGCCGATCTGGCGGAACGGGCGGGCGTGACGGCCGCCACCTGCTGGCGGCGGCTGGAGAAACTGACGGATGCAGGCGTGCTGAAGGGCCAGCACGCGGTGATCGACTGGCGCGCGCTCGGCTGGGCGGTCGAGGTCTCGCTTCGCTTCACGCTCGACAAGACCAATCCCCGCGCCTTCGACGAATTCCTCGACGCCGCCCGCGCCGTGCCCGAAGTGATCGAGATCCAGACCTTCCTCGGCCGCGTCGATATCCGCCTGAACGTCATCGCCCGCGACATGGGGCATTATCAGGAGGTTTACCGCGACCGTATCCTGACCCTGCCGCATATCGCCGACATCGAAAGCCTGATGCTCGTCTCGACCATCAAGGAAACTGGGAGCCTTGCGCTGTGATCGACCTTGACGATACCGACCGCGCGATCCTGCGCGCGCTTGTCGTGGACGCGACGCAAAGCGCGGGGGCGGTGGGGCGGGCGCTGGGGCTTTCCCAGCCGGCGACCTGGCGGCGGATCAGACGGCTTGAAGAGGCGGGGGTCATCGCGGGCCGCCGGATCGATCTGGATGCCGAACGGCTCGGTTTCGGCGTGACAGTCTTTCTGGGCGTGAAACTTGCCACCAAGGGTCGGGTCAGCCTGGAAGATTTCGAACGTGCAGCGACCGCAATCCCCGAGGTCCAGACCGTCCAGCATGTCCTTGGTCTTTACGACTACCGCCTGCGCATCACCGCCCGCGATCTGGCTGATTTCGAGCGTGTGCTGCGCCGCCGGATCATGACCCTGCCGGGTGTTGGCAATGTCGAGGCCAACGTGCTCTTATCCGAAGAGAGAAGACCGGGGCCGATAGGCTAAGGGGGGCGGGATGTTTTTTCATCATCTCTATGCCGACGACACCGGCGAAAGCCGCTGGCGCGACGTCGAAGTCGTGGTTAAGGAACGCACCTTCGCACCACCCGCCAGGGCCATCGAAATCTCGGCGCCGGAAGGTGCGCGCAAGATGCTGTTCCTGCGCTTGAAGGCCGGTTGGGACGAACCCGCCCATGCCAGCCCCATTCCGCAGACTTTGGTTTGCTTGCGCGGCGCGGTCGTAGTAACCGCAAGCGACGGAACGCAGCGAAGGATCGCGGCCGGGGATGTCTGGCGGATGGAAGACACCTTCGGCAAGGGCCACCACACCCGCGCCCTCGACGACGAAGACTTTGAATGCGTTATCGTTCAACACGCCTGAACGGCGGACCGATTGAAACCACTGAGGATACGCCCCATGCCCGCGCTTCTGCCCAATATCGACCCCGATGGCCTCGAGGAGTTTTCGGTCGTCTTTACCGACCGGTCGCTCAACCACATGAGCCAGCAGTTCCAGGGCGTGATGCGCGATATCTCGGCGATGCTGAAAGAGGTCTACAACGCCGATGCGGTGGCGCTGGTGCCGGGCGGCGGCACTTACGCGATGGAAGCTGTCGCGCGCCAGTTCGCCTCCGGCAAACGCGCGCTGATCGTGCGGAACGGGTGGTTTTCCTACCGCTGGACCCAGATCTTCGAGGCGGGCGGTTTCGCGGGCGAGACCCATGTCGCTATGGCGCGCCGTGCGGGCAACGAGGCGCAGGCCCCCTTCGCGCCTGCGCCGATCGAGGAGGTCACGAAGACCATCCGCGAGCTGAAGCCCGACGTCGTGTTCGCGCCGCATGTGGAAACGGCTTCCGGCATGATCCTGCCGGATGACTATCTGAAGGCGCTGGCGACGGCCGCGCATGAGGTTGGCGCGCTGTTCGTTCTCGACTGTATCGCTTCCGGCTGTGCCTGGGTCGACATGAAGGAAACCGGCGTCGACGTGCTGATCTCGGCCCCGCAGAAAGGGTGGTCGGCGTCGCCCTCGGCCGGTCTCGTGATGATGAGTGCTGAGGCGGAAAAGCGGATGGAGGGCACGAATTCCTCCAGCTTCGCGATAGACCTGAAAAAGTGGCGCGCGATGATGGCGGCTTACGAAAATGGCGGCCATGCCTATCACGCCACCATGCCGACCGATGCGCTGAAAGCCTTCCGTGACACGATGGTCGAGACGAAGGAGCACGGGTTTGAGCGGCTGCGTGAGGCGCAGTGGAAGCTCGGCAATGCCGTGCGGAGCGAACTTAAATCGCGCGGCATCAAGTCGGTTGCCGCAGAGGGGTTCGGCGCGCCGGGTGTCGTGGTCAGCTTCACCGACGATCCCGATATCCAGACCGGCAAGAAATTCCTTGCCGCCGGTGTGCAGATTGCCGCCGGTGTGCCCTTGCAGGTGGGTGAGGGCGACACCTATCGCAGCTTCCGCCTGGGTCTTTTTGGTCTCGACAAACTTTATGACGTCGAGGGTACGGTTGAACGGGTGAAACGGGCACTCGACGCAGCGATGGGCTGAGGGAAACGTCGCGGGGTGAGGCAACACCCCGCCGCCTGTTCCTCAGCGCATGCCGAGTCCCGCTTTCATCAGCGTTCGGCGCACCGGTTTCAGCGAATAGAGTGCGTTCAGCGCGCTGGCGCGCAGGTCACGCAATGGCCGGGGCGAGAGCATCGAGGTGCGGTTCAGAAGGTCGATGCCGAGAACCCGTGCCTTGACCTCTGGCCAGCGGCGGCGGTGATAGCTTTGCAACATGGACCGGTCGCCGAGCCGCTCCGGCGCGGTTTTCGCAAGATCGAGAAGGCAGGCCAGATCGGCGAGCGACATGTTCAGGCCCTGTGCACCGATGGGCGGCACGACATGGGCGGCCTCGGCGATCAGCGCTGTGCGCTCCGCCTCGAACCGGTCGGCGGTCTGGGCGATCATCGGCCAGATCGACCGTTTCGTGACCAGAGTCAGCGGGCCGAAGAGCCCGGCGGAGCGGTTCAACATTTCTGCCTCGAAATCGGGGACAGGCAGGGCGGCTAGCCGTTCGGCCTCGGCGCCCCTTTCCATCCAAACGATGGCCGAGCAGGGCTGACCGTCGCGGTCGGGCAACGGCACGAACGTGAACGGCCCTCCGCTGCGGTGGATTTCGGTCGAGACATTGTCGTGCGGAATCGGATGCGTGACCGCGAATGCAAGCGCCTTCTGGCCGTAGCGCATGGTCTTCACGCCAATCCCCAGAGCTTCGCGCACGGGACTCTCGCGCCCATCTGCGCCGATCAGCAAACGGGCCGAGACCTGCGCCCCATCGGACAACGTCACCCGCGCTTCTTCTGCGCGCGTCAGGACCGCGCGCGTCGCGATGCCTGGGCGGAAATTGACATTCTGCAATTCGGCGATCCGCGCCACCAGTTCCCGGCGCAGAAGCCAGTTGGGAAAGTTCCAGCCAAAGGGCTCATCGCCGATCTCTGCCGCGTCGAAATCCTTGACGATCCGCGCCTCGGGCGTCTCGCCACCCGCATCGACGATGCGCATGACCCTGAGCGCGGCGGCATGGAGGGCGAGCCGGTCCCAGAGCCCTGCCTCGGTCAGGACCGCGCGTGACGGTTGCAGAAAGGCGGTGGTTCGCATGTCGGCACCGGCGCCGTCATCGGTGACGGGCGGCGTCGGGTCGACGCAGATCACCGAAAACCCGGCAGCGCCGAAGGCCGCCGCCGCGGTCAGCCCGGCAACACCACCGCCGGAGATCAGGATGTCGGTCGTCTCTGCCATGGACCAGCCTTTCTCATTGGCCAACCATAGGCGAGCCCTTGGCGCAGGACCAGATGTCAGGCGGTCGCGGGGCTATTTCCCTAGTGTGATCAGGATCAGAGTGGCGAAGATCACCGGCACTGTGGCGAGCGCGATCATTGCCAGCGCCACGAGGCCCCATGTCTTGACCGCCAGCACCACCAGTGTCAGCAGGATGACGAGGAAATAGAGGATATTGTCCTTGGTGCCATAAGTCAGATCATGGGCGACCCACCCTAGGACGGGAATGGAAAAATACCAAGGACGACGGGCTGTTGATTGTATGGTCATCGGATACTCCTGTGCGCTGAAGGGCAGGTAGGGAGCGTTGCCCCGAGCGGCAATCGGTCGGAATGCCGCAGCAGGTCAGGGCAGGAGCTGTGCCAGAAACGCCGGCAGGTCGTCGGTATGATGATGGATGAATGGCGCGGGCTCAGGTTCAGGCGCGACATGGACCGTGCGCATCCCCATCGCATGCGGTGCTGCAAGGTTACGGCAGTCGTCCTCGAACATCGCCGCACGCTCGGGCGCGATCCCCGCGCGCGCAAGCACTGTCTCGAAAGCCGCGCGTTCTGGTTTGGGGCGGTAATCCGCATGTTCCACGCCAAAAACCGCGTCAAACAGCCCGTTCAAACCTCGTCCGGCAAGCACCCGTTCGGCATAGGGGGCAGAGCCGTTGGTATAGACGATCCGCCGGCCGGGCAGGGCGGCGATGGCATCGCGCAGGCGGGGGTCGGGCGTCAGCGCGTCGAACGAGATGTCGTGCACGTCGACCAGGTACGGGTCGGGGTCTAGCCCGTGTTCATGCATCAGCCCGGCCAGCGTCGTTCCGTAGAGGCGCCAGTAATGCGAGCGGAGCCGGTCGGCCTCTTCCCGGGGCACGCCGAGCGTGTCCATCACATAGGCCGTCATCCGTACCTCGATCTGATCGAAAAGCCGGACCGAGGGCGGGTAGAGCGTATTGTCGAGGTCGAAGACCCAGGCATCGACATGGAAAAAATCGTGACGTGGCATGGCGCGACCCTACGCTCTGCGCTCATGCGCCGCAACGGGGCGGGTTGCAATTGTCGCCCGCCGCCGCTTAGGCTCCGCGCCGCGAGGGACGGGCAGGAGGCAAAGCGATGCAGAAAGACGCCTATACGCTGATTCTGGAGGCGATCGATCAGGGCGTCTACAAGCCCGGCGACCGGCTGGTCGAGGCGGAACTGGCCGAACGTTTCGGCGTATCGCGAACCCCGGTGCGTGAGGCGTTGCAGCGGCTGGAAACGCAGTCGATGCTGGCGCGCGACGGGCGCTCGCTGATCGTGGCCTCGCTCGATCACAATCAGCTTGCCGAACTCTACGCCGTGCGGGCCGAACTGGAGGGGCTGGCCGCGCGGTTGGCCGCCAAACATGCGAGCGCCGAAGAGGTCAAGGTTCTGGCGGATATGGTTGAGGCCGACCGCGCCCATCTGGGCGACCCCGCGGCGCTCTCGCGCGCGAACCG
>JAUIDM010000503.1 GCA_030428915.1 Alphaproteobacteria bacterium
CTCCGATCCCCCGATGGCGATGCTGGACCGGGCCTGTGGATAACCTTAGGATGGGTGTCAACGAAACGACGATAAAAACCGACTCGAGGCAGAGCGATGACAGGGCACAGGATCGGCCCGCTGATGGGGCGGGCGGCGCCATGAGCGCCGTGATCAGCGCGGGCGGCCTGCTGCCCGACCGGCACCCCCAGGGCGACTTCTTCATCTGCGATCTCTTCGACGCGATCCCGAAGGACGATCTCGCGACGATGGAGCATCCGGTCTTCTCGCTCGCGACCCGGCCAGACCGGCGGGTGCTCGACTACACCCATAACGGGGTGCGGCTGACGGTGACGCCCTCGGTCAAGGGCCTGGCGACGATCCACGACAAGGACATCCTGATCTTCTGCATCAGCCAGCTGATGGCAGCGCTGAACGCCGGGCGCGAGGTGTCGCGCACGCTGCACCTGAAGGCGCATGACCTGCTGGTCGCCACCAACCGCGAAACCTCCGGCGATGCCTACCGCCGCCTGCGCGAGGCCTTCGAGCGGCTGGCGGGCACGCGCATCACCACCAACATCGTGACCGGCGAGCGCGAGGTGACCACCGGCTTCGGCCTGATCGAGAGCTGGGAGATCGTCCGCAAGACCCGCGGCGGGCGGATGGTCTCGGTCGCGGTGACGCTGTCGGAGTGGCTCTTCCGCGCGGTGCTGTCGCGCGCCGTCCTGACCCTGTCACGCGACTACTTCCGGCTCAGGAAACCGCTGGAGCGCCGGATCTACGAGATCGCCCGCAAGCACTGCGGCAAGCAGGAGAGCTGGCGCGTCTCGGTTGAGCTCCTGTTGAAGAAGTCCGGCTCCGCCTCGCCCCGCCGCGTCTTCCGCAAGATGCTGCGCGACATGATCGAGAGCGACCACCTGCCCGACTACGCGATGACCGAGGAGGAGGGCGACATCATCCGCTTCACCTTGCGTGCCGGTGTGATCGAGGCGGGACCGGAGCTAGGGCCGCTGAAGGCAGAGACGATCGAGGAGGCCAAGCGCCTGGCCAGCGGCTGGGACGTCTACGCGCTGGAAGCCGAGTGGCGGCGGTACTGGGCGGTGTCGGGCCGGCCAAGGCTGCGCTCGGCGGACCGGGCGTTTTTGGGGTGGGTGAAAGGGAAGGTGGGGTAGGCTCTGTCACGCACCGATGCTATCCGATTGGATATGCGAGTCGGTGGTCCCAGATGGTATGTCGCGCAGCTGAAGCCGCAGGGCTATGCCGCAGCGCGGCGCAATCTCGAGCGGCAGGGCTTCAACTGCCTGATGCCGATGATGCCTGGCACGGCGAAGACGCGTGGAGGCAAGGTGATCTCCCGCCTGCGTCCGCTGTTCCCGGGGTACCTCTTCGTCGAATTTGATCTCGCAGTGAACGGCTGGCAGGCGATCCGCTCGACACTGGGAGTCTCGCGCCTCGTGACGGGGCCTGACGGGGCCCCGGGCCCGATGGCCGAGGGTGCCATTCGGGAGCTTCGGGCGCGGATCGATGAAAGCGAAGTCCTGCAGCCACCGCAGGATCTGACGGTCGGTGATACGGTGAAGGTGCTGTCCGGACCCTTTGCCGACTGGGTCGCCAGGATCGAGAGGCTGCCCGAGAAGGATCGTGTGGTCCTGATGTTCGAGATGATGGGCCGCGAGGTGGGAGTTGGTGTGGACGTGGGGAACTTGCAATGGGCGTGAAAAGGCATCACGGTCGGTCTTCTGGGCTTGGATAGCGCGTGCCTTGAGCTTGTGAGGCTGCTCAGTCCTCAACCACCTCAGGCAGCCGTGTCTCGAAATAGTTGATCGTTCGGAGCAGCCTCTCCTGTAGGAAAATGGTCAGTGCACATCCTAGGTGCTCGTTTGCTCGTGTGATGTCCTGTTGGCGCAACTCGCGGCTGCATCCTTCAAGTGCTTTCATCTTCTCGAACATCGCGATCGGGATGTCCGGGCATCGAATGTTATCAAACTCGGCCCTCTTGCCCCACTCGCTCAGAGTCTGCGCTGTGTAGCCGATCTTCACTGCGATCGACGCCAGCGCAACGCAAGATAACCTTTGGTCTCGCGAACCAGTCGCACCGCTCGTTCGAGCACCCCAGCGGAAAAATTACTGATGAAGTCCCGCGGGATGGTGTAACTCGCAACGGTCCTCGCGCTCACCGGCGGGCTGAGTTGGTCAGTCGCGCTGCGCTGCAGGCAGGCTGACCACGACATCATCGCAGACCGGGGCCAGCGTTTC
>JAUIDM010000108.1 GCA_030428915.1 Alphaproteobacteria bacterium
TGGCGAAATCTGGCCCCTCTTTCTCCTGCACGGAATGCGGCGCGGTTCACACCAAGTGGTCCGGGCGTTGCGATGCCTGTGGCGCTTGGAACTCGATCGTCGAGGAGGCGCCACTGTCCGCTGGACCGGCGTCCAAAACGCTTGGCGCGGCCAAGGGGCGGCAGATCGAACTGACGACCCTTGCCACCAGGGAAACGCCGCCACCCCGAAGCGGATCGGGAATCGCGGAACTGGACCGGGTTCTGGGCGGCGGGCTCGTGCCTGCCTCCGCCATCCTTGTCGGCGGCGATCCCGGCATCGGCAAATCGACGCTGCTCTTGCAGGCTGCGGCCAGCTTTGCCCGGCGGGGCCTCTCCTGCCTTTATGTCTCGGGCGAGGAAGCCTCCGCCCAGGTCCGGATGCGCGCGCAGCGGCTGGGACTTGCCGATGCGCCGGTGCAGCTGGCCGCCGAGACCAGCCTGCGGGACATCCTGACGACGCTCGACGCCGTCCGGCCCGATCTGGCGATCATAGATTCGATCCAGACGATGTGGGCGGACAACGTCGACAGCGCGCCCGGCTCCGTCTCCCAGGTCCGCGCGGCCTGCCATGAGCTTGTGAATTTCGCAAAGAAACGCGGTACATCCGTCATCCTTGTCGGCCATGTCACCAAGGAAGGCCAGATCGCGGGGCCCCGTGTGGTCGAACACATGGTCGACACCGTTCTTTATTTCGAAGGCGAGCGTGGCCACCAGTTCCGCATCCTGCGCGCGGTCAAGAACCGCTTCGGTCCGGCAGACGAAATCGGCGTCTTCGAAATGACCGGCGGCGGGCTGGCCGAGGTCGCCAATCCCTCCGCGCTGTTCCTGTCGGACCGGGGACAGGCGAGCCCCGGCTCGGCCGTCTTTGCCGGAATCGAGGGGACGCGGCCGGTTCTGACCGAGATTCAGGCGCTGGTCGCGCCCTCGCCGCTCGGCACGCCGCGCCGGACAGTGGTGGGGTTGGATGGTGGGCGGCTCTCCACCATTCTCGCGGTTCTGGAGGCGCGCTGCGGCATTCCCTTTGCAGGGCTCGACGTCTTTCTGAACGTCGCGGGAGGCATGCGTGTCTCCGAACCTGCGGCCGACCTGGCGGTGGCGGCCGCCCTTCTGTCGGCCCGCGAAGATGTTGCATTACCGCCAGACATGGTGATTTTCGGCGAAATCAGTCTTTCCGGGGCCCTGCGTCCTGTAGGACAATCCGAAAACAGGTTGAAAGAAGCAGAAAAACTTGGTTTCTCACAGGCGATCGCGCCAGAAAGAAGCAAGATCACCGGGGGCGGCGGGATGCGGGTACGAAAGATGCCCGATCTCACAACGTTTGTCGGCGACATGTTCGCGGCAGGCTGAGCAAGGAGCGAGGGCATGGAAGGCTTTACCATTGTTGACGCCATTGTGGCGGTCATCATTCTCGTCTCGGCGATCCTCGCCTATGGTCGGGGTTTCGTACGCGAGGTGCTGGCCATCGCCGGCTGGGTCGCCGCCGCGGTCGTGGCTTTCATATTCGCGCCGCAGGCCGAACCGCTGATCCAGCAGATCCCGGTTCTGGACAAGTTCCTGGGCGACAGCTGCGAGCTTTCCATCATCGCAGCCTTTGCCGGTGTCTTCGCGGTCGCCCTGATCGTGATGTCGATCTTCACCCCGCTCTTTTCGTCTGCCATCCAGCGGTCTGCACTGGGCGGGCTCGATCAGGGTCTGGGCTTTCTCTTCGGCGTCTTGCGCGGCATCCTCCTCGTGGCCGTGGCCTTTGTGGTCTACAACCGGATTCTGGTCGATGCGACCGTGCCAGTCGTCGACAAGTCGCGCTCGGCCGTCGTCTTTGCCTCGGTCGAAGACCGGCTGAACGAAGAAATGCCGGAAGATGCGCCGCGCTGGATCATGGAGCGCTACCAGCAACTCGTCGGCGATTGCGGCGCGCCCACCACCACTGACACGACCGCCAACTGACCCTGGACTTCACAAAACCGAACCTTCAGGCGTTTTGCATGCGTCATGGGCGTGACATGGGACCGCCATGTCTCTAAATGGGGGCGTGTTCCACAGCCCCGGATTCGGAGACCGGCCCATGCGCCCATTCCTGAGCCACCCCTTCGACGATGACAAGTTGAAGGAGGAGTGTGGCGTGTTCGGCGTGATCGGCGTCACCGATGCCGCGAATTTCGTGGCGCTTGGCATGCATGCCCTCCAGCATCGCGGGCAGGAGGCCGGCGGCATCGTGGCCTATGACCCCGAGACTGGGTTCAACAACGCACGCCGCTTCGGCTATGTGCGCGACAACTTCACAAAGGCCGACGTCATGGCGACCCTGCCCGGCTCGCTCGCAATCGGCCATGTGCGCTATTCCACCGCCGGCTCAAAGGGCGCGACCGCGATCCGCGACGTGCAGCCCTTCTTCGGCGAATTCTCCATGGGCGGCTGCGCGGTTGCCCATAACGGCAACCTCACCAATGCCGCGCAACTGCGGAAGGATCTGATCGAGCGCGGCTCGATCTTCCAGTCCTCGTCCGACAGCGAATGCATCATCCACCTGATGGCGCGCTCTATCCAGAAGAACATCCCCGAACGAATGAAGGACGCCTTGCGCGCGGTCGAAGGCGCGTTCTCCGTCATCGCGATGACGCGGACGAAATTGATTGGCGTGCGCGATCCCCTTGGCGTGCGACCACTGGTTCTGGGCAAGGTCGGTGACGAAGGTTTTGCGCTGTCATCTGAGACCTGCGGCCTCGACATCATCGGCGCGGAATTCGTCCGCGAGATCGAGCCGGGCGAGATGGTCGTCATCTCCAAGGGCAAGGTGGAAAGCTCCCGCCCCTTCGGACCGGCGCAATCTCGGTTCTGCATCTTTGAACATGTGTATTTCTCGCGGCCCGACTCGATTCTCGGCGGGCGGTCCGTCTATGAAACCCGCCGCCAGATCGGTGTGGAACTGGCCAAGGAAAGCCCGGTGGAGGCCGACCTGGTCTGCCCGGTGCCCGATAGCGGCACCCCGGCGGCGATCGGCTATTCGCAGCAATCGGGCATTCCCTACGCCATGGGGATCATCCGCAACCAGTATATGGGCCGCACCTTCATCGAGCCGACCGAGCAGATCCGCAACATGGGCGTGCGGTTGAAACTGAACGTCAACCGGGCGCTCATCCGCGGCAAGCGCGTGATCCTCGTCGACGATTCGGTCGTACGCGGCACGACGTCGCGCAAGATCAAGGACATGATCCTCGATGCCGGCGCGGCCGAGGTGCATTTCCGCATCGCCAGCCCCCCCACCGCCTGGCCCTGCTTCTACGGCGTCGATACGCCGGAGCGGGAAAAGCTGCTCGCCGCGACGATGAGCGAGGACGAGATGCGCGACTGGATCGGGGTGGACAGCCTGAAGTTCATCTCGCTCGACGGCCTCTACCGCGCCGCGGGCGAGGCCGGGGGCCGCGACAAGACCTGCCCGCAATATTGCGACGCCTGCTTCTCGGGCGAATACCCGGTCGCGCCCTCGGACCAGATCGCCAAGGGGTTCGAGATGAAGGCGGCGGAGTGAGCGACAGGCCAATCCGCTACCGCCCGCACCATTTCCTCTGCTCGCTCGGCTTCGAGGGCAAGGGCTACTCGCCCGACTTCACCGCGAACATGAGTGCCATCGTCATGGGGCGGCTGCGGGCGGAAGGCGGCGATGCGACGAAGATCGAGGTGACGGGCGCCACTGACGATATCTGCGCCCCCTGCCCCAAGCGCCGGGGTCGGCTCTGCACCAATGAACCGAAGATCAAGGTACTTGACCGCGCCCATGCCGCCGCGCTGCGCCTGACACCGCGCGAAACACTGACCTGGGGCGAGGCCAAGGGCCGCATCCGCGAGAACGTCCTGCCGGGCAGTCTCAAAACCCTCTGTCAGGGCTGCGAATGGGAGTCCTACGGCATGTGCGAGGCCGCCCTCTCCCGCCTTCACGACGAGGATTGATCCAAAGGAAAACGCCGCCCCGAACGGCGGCGTTCAAGACATCTGTCAGGCAAGGCCTGAAGATCAGGCCTTGCGGCCCTTCAGCGCGGCCCAGGCCCCGGTGACGAGCAGCGCCGCGATCACGGCCTTGACCGCATCGCCGATCAGGAACGGCGCCATGTAGTACTGCCAGATCATGGAGAAGCTGTCGGCACCCCATTTCGCCGTGTCGATCCCGGCAACCTCGGCCAGCGCCATCGCCCAGGCGACACCCGGGATGTAAAGAAGCGCCGAAGCCAGAAGCGCCACGGCAGCGGTGCCGACAAGCCCCTTCACGCCCCGATCGGCGGCATAGCCGACGATGGCAGCCATCATGACGAAGCCCACGAGGAACCCGGCGGTCGGGCCGAAGAAGGCCGCGCCATTGCCGCCATTGGCGAAGACCGGCAGGCCCATCGCACCCTCGCCGAGATAGGCAAGAAGCGTCAGCGTGCCCATCCGCGCGCCGAAGGTCAGGCCGACAAGCAGGATCGCCAGCGTCTGCAGCGTCATCGGCACCGGCAGCATCGGCACCGAGATCTGAGCGGCGATGGCGATGAAGAACGATCCGCCCACAACCATGAGCGCACGGGTCAAAAGCGATTGCGAGGGCGCAAGGGCCTTGGCGAGGGTCATCAGCGACATCCTTCCTGTGGGTCAGTTTGTGCCGCAATTTCGCGGCAGCGCAGCGGCAAGTCAATCTCTTCTGTTGAATTGCCACGCCGGCAATGCGAAAGGGGCGCCATGACCGACGCATCCGATACCAAACTCGCCCTCGTCACCGGCGCCTCGCGGGGCCTCGGCTTCGCCATGGCCGCGGCCCTTGCCGCAAAGGGCTGGCACATCCTCGCCACCGCCCGCACCGTGGGCGGGCTGGAGGAGCTTGACGATCGCATTCAGGCGGCGGGCGGCAGCGCCACGCTTGCGCCGATGGACATCACCGACGACAAGGCCATGGCCCATCTCGCGGGTTCCATCGCCGAACGCTGGGGCAGGCTCAACCTATGGGTTCATGCCGCGATCCATGCAGCGCCCCTGTCACCGGCCGGGCATCTCGATCCGAAGGATTTCGACAAGTCCGTCGCCTGCAACCTGCGCGCCACCGCCGCGCTCATTCCGATGCTGGAACCCCTGCTGCGCGCCGCTCAGGGCACCGCCATGTTCTTCGACGACCCGCGTGGCGGCGAAAAGTTCTTCGCCAGCTACGGCGCGACGAAATCCGCGCAGATCGCGCTTGCGCGGACATGGGCCGCGGAATGCGAAAAGATCGGTCCCCGCATCCTGATAGAGACGCCGCAACCGATGGCCACCGCCACCCGTGCCCGCTTCTTCCCGGGCGAGGACCGAGCGGCACTCGCCGACATCCACGACGAAGCGCAGCGCCTGCTCGCGCGTCTCTGACAGCTTCCTTGTTGTAAAGAACACCCGCGCCAAAGACAGCGCGGGAACCGCGGTCCGGCGCAGGTCTTTGAAACTCGCGGCCATCGCCGCTTTACCCTCCCGCCGCGCTCGTCTAATCAGGGGCAAAGCACACTCCGGGGACGGCATGCGCATTCTCATTACCAATGACGACGGCATCAACGCCCCCGGTCTGGAAATTCTCCATTCCATCGCCGAAGAGATCGCGGGACCCGAGGGAGAGGTCTGGACCGTCGCACCCGCCTTCGAGCAGTCCGGCGTCGGCCACTGCATCTCCTACACTCATCCAATGATGATAGCGAAGCTCGGGAAGCGCCGCTACGCGGCCGAAGGCTCGCCCGCCGACTGCGTGCTCGCCGGCATCTATGACGTCCTTCAGGGCGGCCGCCCCGACCTCGTGCTCTCTGGCGTCAACCGGGGAAACAACTCGGCCGAGAACGTGCTCTATTCCGGCACGATCGGCGGCGCGATGGAGGCGGCCCTTCAGGGTGTTCCCGCAATCGCGCTTTCGCAGTTCATGGGTCCCGCGACACAAGAGCTTGAAACCCCGTTCGAGGCTGCACGCGACCACGGCACAACGGTTGTTCGTACCCTTCTCGACAAGGGCCTCTGGGACAGCAACGACTACCGGCTTTTCTACAACGTCAACTTCCCGCCTGTCGCAGGCCGGGATGTGAAGGGCATGAAGGTCGCGGCCCAGGGTTACCGCACCGATACCTTTTTCGGGGTCGAGCCGCATATCTCTCCCTCGGGACGCAAGTTCCTCTGGATCAAAGGCGGGCCACAGCATCATCCGACCGCGCCGGGCACCGATGTTGCGGTGAATCTCGACGGCTGGATCTCGGTCACGCCGATGCGGGCGGATCTGACCGCGCATGATGCGATGTCGGAACTGGAGGCGCGGCTGTCATGACCGACCTCGCCGAGAGAAAGATGCGCTTTCTTTACGCGCTCCGATCTCGCGGGGTGACCGAAGGGCGCGTCCTCTCGGCGATGGAGAAGATCGACCGGGGCGCCTTCGTCAAGGGGCTCTTCGCCGAACGCGCCTATGAGGATATGCCACTGCCAATCGCCTGCGGCCAGACGATCAGCCAGCCTTCGGTCGTGGGTCTGATGACCCAGGCGCTTGAACTGTCCCCGCGCGACAAGGTGCTGGAGATCGGGACCGGCTCGGGTTATCAGGCCGCGATCCTCAGCCAGCTTGTTCGCCGGGTCTATACGATCGATCGCCACCGCAGGCTGGTGCGCGAGGCAGAGGAGGTGTTCCGCGCCCTCAACCTGACCAACATCACAACGATTACAGGCGATGGCAGCCACGGCCTGCCCGATCAGGCGCCATTCGACCGCATCATCGTTACGGCTGCGGCTGAGGACCCGCCCGGGCCCCTATTGGCTCAACTCAGGGAAGGCGGTATCATGGTGTTGCCCGTCGGGCAGTCGGATGCGGTGCAGCACCTGATCAAGGTCACCCGCCTGTCGCAGGGTTACGATTACGAGGAACTGAGGCCGGTGCGCTTCGTGCCACTGGTCGAGGGGCTGGGACAGGACTGAACGGCAGCCAGCCCCCTTTGACAACCACGACCGCCCGGGACAAGGGCGAGCGAGACGAGGATACGAGCCATGACCATTTCCCGCGCCAGTGTTTTCCTGCGTGCTGCCCTGCTGGGCGGTAGCGTTCTGGCCCTTGCCGCCTGCGATCCCGATGGAAATTTCGACTATGACCTCCGGAACTTTGGTCAGGGCGGCGGATTGGATACGACGGCGGCGGCCAATTCGGCGCAGCCGCGGCCCCAGCCCGATGCGCGTGGTGTCATCACCTATCCGAACTACCAGATCGCCGTGGCCCGGCGGGGCGATACGGTCGACAGCGTCGCCGCCCGCGTCGGAATCCCGGTCGGTGATCTTGCGCGCCACAATGCAGTCACGCCGGGCACGCCGCTTAGGGATGGCGAGGTTCTGGCCCTTCCCACCCGTGTCGCTGGCGCGCTGACCCCTTCTCCTGTAGGGGCGACGGGCCGGATCGACGTCTCCACCATCGCTTCGGGTGCGATCGACCGGGCGGAAGGCGCGCAGCCGGGCACCACGGTCGCGCCATCCAGCGGGTCCACCATCGCCGCGACCGAGCCGATCCGTCACCGGGTGATGCGGGGCGAGACCGCCTATTCCGTCGCCCGGCTTTACAATGTCAATGTCAAGGCGCTTGGCGACTGGAACGGGCTTGGCCCTGACCTGAGCGTGCGCGAAGGCCAGACCCTGATCATCCCGGTTGCCTCCAGCGCGGGCGCCCCCCGGCAGGTTGTCACGGCCCCGGGCGAAGGCTCGCCCACGCCCACACCGCCTTCGGCCTCGCAGCCGCTGCCTGCGGAAAAGACCGAACCGGCCGCCAAACCGGTCGCGACCCCGAAACAGCCCGATCTAAGTGCACAGACGACGACGGCTTCCAACGCGCGGCTGGCGATGCCCGTGCAGGGCAAGATCATCCGCGGCTATTCCAGCAAGACCAAGGGCATCGACATCGCCGCCGCCGCGGGCACGACGGTATCGGCGGCGGGCGACGGGCAGGTCGCGGTGGTGACCAAGGACACGCAGGAAGTGACCGTGGTCGTCGTCCGGCACGATGGCAATCTTCTGACCTTCTACGCCAATGTCGGCGATCTGAAGGTGGCGAAGGGCGACCGGGTGAAGCGCGGCCAACCCATCGCGACAGTTGCGAAATCCGACTCGCCCTTCCTGCGCTTTGGTGTCAGCGAAGGCGCGAACAGCGTCGACCCGACTCCCTATCTGCAATAACGGGTGAAAGGGGCGCTGCCCCCATCCCTGCGCGTACGTCAGATCATGACGCCCTGTCGCCCCGCCAGATCGGTGAAATACTGCCAGGCCACGCGGCCCGACCGCGCGCCGCGCGTGGCCTGCCATTCGATGGCTTCGGCGCGCAGGGTCGCATCGTCGATCTTCACCCCGAAAGCATCGCAATAGCC
Source organism: Alphaproteobacteria bacterium (assembly GCA_030428915.1). Lineage (GTDB taxonomy): Bacteria > Pseudomonadota > Alphaproteobacteria > Rhodobacterales > Rhodobacteraceae > Albidovulum. The sequence continues at coordinate 8,381 of JAUIDM010000108.1, forward strand.
CCGGATCATCGCCAGGTATTCGTCCTGGCTGCAGGGATGGAACCCCAGCCACAGCCCGAACCGGTCCGACAATGACACCTTCTCCTCTACCGCTTCCGAGGGGTTGATCGCGGTCGAGCGTTCATTCTCGATCATGTCACGCGGCATGAGGTGGCGGCGGTTCGAGGTGGCGTAGAAGATGACGTTTTCGGGCCGCCCCTCGATCCCGCCATCCAGCACGGCCTTCAGGCTCTTGTAATGCTGGTCGTCATGGGAAAACGACAGGTCATCGCAGAAGAGCACGAAACGATGATCCCGGGCTGCGCGCAGATGCATCAAGAGGCGACCGACCGAGGGCAGATCCTCGCGTGCAAGCTCGACGATCTTCAGTGTGAAGCCCTGCTGCCGCACCTCTGCATGGACGGCCTTGACGAGCGACGACTTCCCCATTCCCCGCGCGCCCCAGAGAAGCGCATTGTTGGCTGGCAGGCCGCGTGCGAATTGCAGGGTATTTGTCAAAAGCGTGTCGCGCGACCTGTCGATGCCGACCAAAAGCGGCAAGTCGACCCGGTTGACGTCTGCCACCGGCTCCAGCCGGTCAGGTCCCACATGCCAGACAAAAGCGTCGGCGGCCTCGAAATCCGGCGCCCTGAGGGGCGCCGGGGCGAGTCGTTCCAAAGCCTCGGCAATGCGGATCAGAAGGTCATCGTTCATGCCTTCTTGGTCTCGTCTTCGGGCTCGTCGTCGTCGAGATCATCGAACAGGCTCTCATCCTCGCCGATGATCCCTTCGGCGCGGGCCTCTTCGTCTTTCTTCTTCTCGACCCACTGCACGAGGTAGATTGAAATCTCGTAAAGCCCGTAGACCACCGTGAAAAGCATCACCTGCGTTGTCACATCCGGCGGCGTCACGAGGGCGGCGACAACCAGAATGCCGACGACCGCATATTTCCGCACGCTTCTGAGGCCCTGCGAACTGGCCAGCCCCGCCTTGCCCATCAGCGTCAGAAGCACCGGAAGCTGGAAGCAGAGGCCAAAGGCCACGATCATCTTCAGCGTGATGTCGAGCGTCTCATTGACCTTGCCGTTGAAGACGATGTCGATGCCCTCGTCCGACACCGGTTCCGTCGCGTCCTCACCGGTGAAGACGGCCGCGAAATAGGACGGCAGGTCGGCGAAGCCGAGGAAGAACTTCATCGCCAGGGGTACGACGATGTAATGCGCGAAAGACGCGCCGAGCAGGAACAGCACCGGTGAGGCGATGAGGAACGGCAGGAAGGCCTGCTTTTCACTGCGATAGAGGCCGGGCGCCACGAAGCGCCACATCTGATAAGCGATGACCGGAAACGAAAGCGCAAGGCCGCCGACCATGGAGATGCGGATCAGGGTAAAGAAGTATTCCTGCGGCGCGGTGTATTGCATGACCGGGTTTTGATTGCCCAGATCGCGCATGGTCTTTTCGATGGGCACCAACAGGAAATCCAGAACCGCGCTGCCGAAGGAAAAGCAGATCACCATCGCGACAAGGAAGGCCGCAAGCGACCAGAGAATGCGGGTCCTGAGTTCGGCGAGATGCTCGATCAGCGGTGCGGTCGAGTCGTCGATATCGTCCTTGCTCATGCCTCACCCTTCTTCGCGCGGGGCTTCGGCTTGGCCGCTGCCGTCTTGTTCGGGGCTGCGGGTTTCTTGGCGGTGGTCGGTTTCTTTGCCGCAGCGGGCTTGGCCGCAGCCTTCGCAGCCGGTTTTGCGGGGGCGGGTTTCGCGGCAGGTTCCGGCGCGGGCTCGGCGGCTTTTGCGGCCTGGCTCTCGGCCAGCTTCGCCTTGCGCTCGGCGGCCTCGGCCGCCTTCTTGTCGGCCAGCGCCTGAGTCGCGGGGCCCTTGGGCGCCGACGTTGACTTGGCGGGGTCCCATTTCTCGAATTTCGCCGCCGCCTTGTCGAGCGCGTCGAGGCCGAGATTCTTCTTCGAAGTCATCGCCTTCAGCTCGCCCGCCGTCTCCTTGACGCCGGATTCCTTGGCGGCGTCATCCATGGCGCGCTGGAACTCCCGACCCATTGCGCGGGCCTTGGCGGTAAAGCGTCCCAGCGTGCGGAACATGCCGGGCAGGTCCTTTGGACCGACCACGATCAGCGCCACGACGCCGATGAGCAGAAGCTCACTCCAGCCGATGTCAAACATGTCCGTCGCGCCCCTTCAGGCGAAGGCCAAGGCTCAGGCCTTGTCCTTCTCATCCTCTGGCGTCACGTCGCGGGCCTTTTCGGCCGAGGCCTTCTCGATCTCGTCGCTGCCATCCTTCACGCCCTTCTTGAAGGCGGTGATGCCCTTGCCGACCTCGCCCATCAGCGAAGAAACCTTGCCGCGGCCGAAAAGCACCAGAACGACGACGGCGATCAGAAGAAGGCCCGGAATACCGATATTGTTGAGCATGTTCGTCTCCCACGGGCGCATCCCCTCGCGCCCTCAAGTTGCTCTACCGATTTAGTCCCTCACCGCCCCCGCTCAAAGCGACAAAAGTCTGATAAAGTTGCGCCGGCCCCTTGCGAGGCCCCGGCAACTGACAGTATTTTGTCAGTTGCTCCGTCCGAAAGCCCGCCCATGCGCCGCAATGACCGCCTGTTTCAACTTCTGCGCATCCTGCGTGACGGACAGTTGCACCGCGCGGTGGATCTTGCCGAAACGCTCGGCGTATCGGTCCGCACGATCTGGCGCGACATGGCAGCGCTCGTGGAACGCGGGCTGCCCGTCTCGGGCGAACGCGGCGTGGGCTATGTGCTGCGCGATCCCGTTACCCTGCCGCCGATGCCGCTGACCAAGGACGAGTTCGAGGTGCTGCGGCTGGGCATTTCGCTCGTGGCAGGGGCCGCCGACCCGGTACTGACCCGCGCGGCGGCCAGCCTGCGCGCCAAGATTGCCGCCGTCTCGCCAGCGGATGCGGGCGATACCGGGTCGGACACCTTCGTCTTCTCCAGCGCCGAAGCCGCG
>JAUIDM010000109.1 GCA_030428915.1 Alphaproteobacteria bacterium
AAGGTCGCTGACCGCATGGTCTTCATGGACCATGGCGAGATCGTCGAAACCGCAGCGCCGGGGGAGTTCTTTACCGCGCCGAAAAGCCAGAGGTGCCGTGATTTCCTCGACAAGATTCTCAATCACTAGGGGCGGGCGATGAACAGGCTGCTGCTTCTCTTTCTCGCCTTCACGCTCACAGCCTGTTCGGCCAACTGGGGCTGGTATGTGGTGAACCCGCAGACCAAGGCGGGCTGGACCAATCTGACCTTCCTGCTCAGCGGTCTGAAATACACCGTGCTTCTATCGCTGACGGCGATCCTGATTTCGATTGCGCTGGGATTGCTGGTTGCCCTGCCCGGCCTGTCGTCGCGCCGCTGGCTACGCACGGCCAGCCGGACCTATGTCGAACTGGTGCGCGCCGTGCCAATCCTCGTGATGATCCTCTGGGTCTATTACGGCCTGCCGCAACTGACCGGCCTGACCATCGGCGTATTCTGGGCCGGGGTCATCGCGCTTGCACTTTCGGACAGCGCATTCGAGGCAGAGATCTTCCGGGCCGGCATCCAGTCCATCGCGCGCGGGCAGTATGAGGCCGCCTATTCTGTCTCGCTGAACTACATCGATACGATGCGCTACGTGATCCTGCCGCAGGCCATCCGCCGCATCCTGCCCGCGCTTGGCAATCAGCTGGTCTACATGCTGAAGATGTCGTCGCTCGTGTCCGTCATCGGCATGCAGGAATTGACGCGCAAGGCCAATGAACTCGTGGTGACCGAATACCGACCGCTGGAGATCTACACCGTGCTGGTGCTGGAATACCTCGTCCTGATCCTCATCGTCTCTGCCGGCGTCCGCTGGCTGGAACGGCGGATGCAGACGGATGAGCGCGGCTGATCGTCAGGCGTTGAAGAGGAAGTGCAGCACGTCGCCGTCCTTGACCTCATAGGTCTTGCCCTCGACGCGGAACTTGCCCGCCTCGCGTGCGCCCGCTTCGCCGTTTCCGGCGATGTAGTCGTTATAGGCAATCGTCTCAGCCCGGATGAAGCCGCGTTCGAAATCGCCGTGGATGACGCCGGCGGCCTGTGGGGCGAGGGTGCCCTTCTCGATGGTCCAGGCGCGGGCCTCCTTGGGGCCGACAGTGAAATAGGTCTGAAGGCCCAAAAGGTCGTAACCCGCCCGGATCAGCCGGTCGAGGCCCGCCTCTTCCAGACCCATTTCCTCAAGGAACATGGCAGCATCCTCGGCGTCCATCTGCGCCAGTTCTTCCTCGATCTTGGCCGAGATCACGACCGATCCCGCCCCCTGCGCAGCAGCCATGTCAGCCACCTTGGCCGACAGCGAATTGCCCGAAGCGGCCGAAGCCTCTTCGACATTGCAAACATAAAGCACGGGTTTCGAGGTCAGCAATTGCAGCATGTCCCAAGCCTTGCGATCCTCATCCGCCACTGTGATCGTGCGGGCGGGCTTACCCGCCTCCAACGCCGCCAGTGCCAGCTTCATCAGCCTTTCCTGCGCCGCCGCCTCCTTGTCGCCGCCCTTGATCTTGCGGGCGATATTGGCAAGGCGCCGCTCGATACTCTCCATATCGGCAATCATCAGTTCGGTTTCGATGGTCTCGGCATCGGCGATGGGATCGATCCGGCCCTCGACATGGGTCACGTCGCCATCCTCGAAACAGCGCAGGACATGGGCGATGGCATCGACCTCGCGGATGTTGGCCAGAAACTGGTTGCCCAGCCCCTCGCCCTTCGACGCGCCGCGCACGAGGCCCGCGATATCGACGAAAGTGATCCGGGTCGGGATGATCTGCTTGGAACCCGCGATGGCCGCCAGCTTCTCCAGCCGTGGATCGGGCACGGCGACATCACCGACATTGGGTTCAATCGTGCAGAAGGGAAAATTTGCAGCCTGCGCCGCCGCCGTTCGGGTCAACGCGTTGAAGAGCGTGGACTTGCCGACATTCGGCAGCCCGACGATACCCATCCTGAAACCCATGATCGCGGCCTTTTTGTGAAATCCGCCGCATCTATCGGGCAAGGCCGGGCGGGGTCAAGCCCTGCAAGGTGTTCACGACGATGCCCCATTGATTCCTCCGCGACTTTTCTGCAAGACCGGCGGAACGGAGAAGGAGAGCCCGATGACCCGGATCGAAAAGAAATTCGCCGCGCTAAAAGCCGAGGGCAAGAAGGCCTTCGTCTCGTATATCATGGCGGGCGATCCGGATCTGGAAACCTCGCTTGACCTGATGAAGGGCCTGCCCGGTGCGGGCGTCGATGTGATCGAACTTGGCATGCCCTTCACCGACCCGATGGCGGATGGGCCGACGATCCAGCTTGCCGGCCAGCGCGCGCTCGAAGCCGGCCAGACCCTGCAAAAGACGCTCGACATGGCTGCGGCGTTCCGCAAACAGGACGATGAAACACCCATCGTGATGATGGGCTATTACAACCCGATCTATTCGCGCGGCGTTGACCGGTTCCTCGCCGACGCGAAAGAGGCGGGTGTGGACGGTCTCATCGTCGTCGACCTGCCGCCGGAAGAGGATGAAGAGCTTTGCATCCCGGCGCAGAAAGCGGGACTCAACTTCATTCGCCTTGCCACGCCGACGACCGATGACAAGCGTCTACCCAAGGTGCTGCAGAATACGTCGGGCTTCGTCTACTATGTTTCGATCACCGGCATCACCGGTGCCGCAGCCGCGCAGGCCACCGATGTCGGCCCCGAGGTTGCCCGGATCAAGGCCGCGACCGACCTGCCGGTAATCGTGGGCTTCGGCATCCGCTCGCCCGAAACCGCGCGCGCCATCGCTTCAGTCGCCGACGGCGCCGTTGTCGGCTCAGCTATCGTCAAGATGGTCGAGGACAAGAAGCCCGTCGACGACATCCTCGCCTTCGTCAAGGGGCTTGCCGACGGCGCCCACAGCGCCTGACCGCCCCTGCGTCCGTTCGCAAAACGCACGCCCGGGGCAGCCCGAGCGGTCTCAGCATAGCGGAACCCCCCAGACAGGAACTTGCGCGTGGCACTCGCGCAGCTTTGCCATTGCGCGTCTCTGCGTAAATTGGTAAGGAAAAGTTACCAATCTGGAGACGCCGATGCCCGTGATCACCTGTATCGACGACCTGAAGCAGCTCTACCGGCGCCGGGTGCCGCGTATGTTCTACGACTACGCCGAATCCGGCAGCTGGACAGAACAGACGTTTCGCGAAAACGTCTCGGATTTCGCCAATATCCGCCTGCGCCAGCGTATCGCCGTCGATATGACCGGACGCAGCACGGCAATGCAGATGATCGGACAGGATGTAAGGATGCCTGTCGCAATCGCTCCGGTCGGTCTGACCGGTATGCAGAGCGCGGATGGAGAGATCAAGGCGGCGCGGGCGGCGGAAAGGTTCGGCGTGCCATTTACGCTTTCCACCATGTCGATCTGTTCGATCGAGGATGTCGCGAGCCACGCCTCAGAACCCTTCTGGTTCCAGATCTACACGCTGAACGACGATGACTTTAACCGCAAGATCATCAACCGCGCCAAGGCGGCGGGCTGCTCTGCGCTGGTGATAACGGTCGATCTTCAGATCCTTGGCCAGCGCCACAAGGATCTGAAGAACGGCCTCTCCGCCCCGCCGAAGCTGACCATCCCGACGATGCTGAACCTCGCCACCAAATGGGGTTGGGGGCTGGACATGCTGGGCACCAAACGCCGCTTCTTCGGCAATATCGTCGGCCATGTGGAGGGCGTCAGCGATCCGGCATCGCTGTCGTCCTGGACGGCGGAAAAGTTCGACCATGCCTTGAACTGGGACAAGATCCGCAAGCTCATGGACATGTGGGGCGGCAAAGTGATCCTGAAAGGCGTGCTCGATGTCGAAGACGCGGAAAAGGCAGCAGAGATCGGCGCCGATGCCATTGTCGTGTCAAACCATGGCGGGCGGCAGCTTGACGGGGCGGTCAGCTCCATCCGGATGCTTCCGGAAATCGCCGCGGCCGTAGGCGACAAGACCGAGGTCTGGATGGACGGCGGCATCCGGTCGGGTCAGGACGTGTTGAAGGCCGTCGCCCTTGGCGCGAAGGGCGTGATGATAGGCCGCGCCTTCGTCTACGGTCTCGGTGCGATGGGCGAGGGGGGCGTGACCAAGGCGCTTGAGATTATCCACAAGGAACTCGACACCTCCATGGCTTTGTGCGGCGAAACCGGGCTTGGCAATGTCGGGCGGCACAACGTACTCGTTCCGAAAGGGTTTCTGGACGCGTTCGCATAGGGACCGACCCGGCCGCTACGGCCCATCACCTCAAACCGCGTGCGTCACACCGCTTGCGAGATACCGTCCACCGCCAGCCGCGCCCGGGTCAGAACCCGTCCCAGCTTGGCGCCCCGTCGGCAGGTAAAGCAGATGACGTGTTTCGGAAACCTGGCCGTGCGCAGGAAGATGTGGATATAGCCATCCGAAAGCAGGATGACTTCATTGAATTGCTGCGCCGCGCTGTCACCCTCGGTCGCAAACATCTGTTTCAGCGCCGCGACATTCTTGCCCTGGAAGAGATCCAGCGTCGCTGCAGCGAGAAGGTCGAGTACTTCCTGCGGGTGCGGATCCAGCGTGTGCACGCCCAGCAGAAGGCCGGACTCCATGTCGACATAGCCCGCCGCTACACATTCGGGCAACGTGCCCATGACCGTTTGCAGTCTTTCATCGAGCGACATCGGTGTCCCCTTGTTCCGGCCCTGAAACATCGCACGGCCAATCTGTGATGCAACTACCCCGCCCGCCCCTGTGCGAACGTCGAAACACTGCGAAATCCTCAAGGAACCGCATCTGTGACGCGGTCTCAATCCAGTCCTGATTGGTCCATTTCACTTGGTCTATCGCTGATTTGGCGTCAGGCCGATCCCAGATCAGCATAGCCGCCAGCATGGTGCCCGTCCGCCCGCGCCCTGCCTGACAGTGGAAAACGACAGATCCCCCATCCGCCAGTTCGGCCGCGACCTGTTCACAGACCGTCGCCGCCTGCTGCAATGTCGGCGGCTGCCAATCGGGGATCGGCAGGCGGATCGACTTCAATCCGAACCGTTCCATAAGCCCGTCCGGCGGTGACCATTCTTCCGTGAGCGTCACGACCATCGACACGGCAAGGTCCCTGACTGCCTTCAGATCGGCGTCGATTCCAACCTCACCGCGGCCGGGGCGGGGCATGCCGCCCAACCGACCCGGCACCAGCCATGTGACTTGGCCGGTCTTCTCGGTGTCGCTGCGACCTGGGCGGCTGCGCATATCAAAGTCCTTCAACATGGGTCGAATGGCTGGCGTTGCCACGTCGTTTTTGTGCACCGGACAACTATGTGCGCGCATCACTGTGGCGACAATGGGCTTCTGCGAGCTATGCGTTTACGGCGCGGAACATGGCCCATGGGATGCTGGGCCGGAAAGGCTGGGTTGTAGTTGTAGGTTCACCGCACTGCGGACGTATCATGATGCGGCGCGGACAATCTCGCGACTGACCGGTTCGCGAAGCAAATAGGGCTTTGCCGGCGCTTCCGTCTCGGCAGGGGCGGGGACGGTAACGGCGTTGCGCAGGACCAGATACCGCGTATCGTCGATCTCTGGCCTGACCGATGCCGCCTTAACGGACTGCTCGGCCTTGGCTGCGGCCGGCTCAGGTCTGATGATATATCGATTCAGCATTTGACCACGTTCCAGGCTTATGCCCTGAACGAGGACATTGAGCTTTTTATGAAGCTCCTTTGCGCCGCTGGCCTCCCAGGCGATAACGTCACGGGCCTGACGCGCGTCCAGCGCGCTGGTCAACGAGATGAACGTCCTCGCATTGAACAGGTCGCCCGTCTCGCGGCTCAGGCGGCGGTCCACCTTGCGCATATCGGCCTGCGATTTCAGCCTGTCCTTTCGCGTGACGAGCAGGATCGAGGTATCGCGCAGTCGTTTCGGCAAATCGGTCCACGCCCCGCGTTCGCTTGCCCGCCATGCCTGGCCACCATGGGTGCACCAAAGGACCGCATGCGCATAACCGACGGTGTCGATCCAGTAGCGTGCCGGGATCGTGGGGTCCGAGATGCCCGGCGTGTCGATCAGGTCGCAGCGTTTCAGGATCTCTGCATTGCAGTAGAGGCGGATGTAGCGAGTGTCTTTTAGCGGAATCGAGGACATGTCCGACCAGTCGATCGGATGCTTTCGGCCGGACCGGTCGACGCGGTAGGGCGCCCCGCTGCCATAGCGCATCCAGATCGGCGGCAGGCGCGTTGCCGTCACCTGCGTCGGAAGAAGGTCAAGATCGGTCAGCAGGTTGATGAGCGAGGACTTGCCCGAACTGAATTCACCCATGACCGCGATCACCGGCTTGCGCATTGACCAGCGGGCAAGACGCCTGTGCTGTGTGGGCGATACCATCCTTTTCATCCTGAACTCGTCCTCACTTCACTCTTCATCCCGGATACCGGCCCACCGTCAGGCTGCTTCGCGCGTCCCGTCCAGCGCGCTGACCACACCATTCAACCCCGCGATCAGGTCATCGACCGAACCATCGGCCGGCGCCGCCGCGACCCGCTTGGCCGAAGCCGCGACATCAAGGGCGGCATCCTTCTGCTCGACCATGAAATCCCGCAGAACCGCCCGGATTTCTTCCAGGACCTGACGGAACTGCGCCGTTTCGAGATCGTGGATCATTGTTGCGACCTCTTCTCCGATAAGGCGCGCGTAATCCTCGGCATAGCTCTCGACGCCACGGCGCAATTGCCACCAGCGTTTCCACCAGCTGTTGCCAAGGTCGATGGCCGTCGTTTGACCCAGCACCACCGGCGCCGGGAAAAGGGGCACCTGAGGCGGCTCGACGGAGAAGTTTTCGGTCTTCACACCCAGCTGGTCGGCATAGACTCCACGGATGGCCAGCGCCGCAGCGGCATAGACCTCTTTCACCTCGATCGTCGCCGCATCGGCGAACCGTGAATAGACCGACTTGAGCACGAAACGCAGGCCCGATGAACCAAAGGTCCAGTGGTTCCCGCGACCTTTCTCCTTCAGATGGGCGACCAGGGCCTCGGTCGCGCGCGCGACGTAATTCTCCTGAATGCGCCGCAACCGCGGCCGCAGATCCTCGACCAGTTTTTCAAGGACATCGTCAAGCAGTTCGCAGCTCGCCTCGACGATTTCTTCCAGTTCGTCTTCCAGCGCCGCAAACTCGCCACCGGACAGGGAAAGCTGACGCGGGATCGCATCGACCTCACCGCGTGCGCGCGCCTGACTTGCCAGATTGGACAGCCGCCCCCTGACGTCTTCCATCAAACGCTTGCCCGACCGCTCGATCACCCGGTCGTAGATCGCTTCCATGAGTTCAGGGATACCGGAGAGCAGCCAGGTGAACTCGAACGCGTCCTCTGCCTCCGTCAGACCCGCGGCTTTCGCCCAGTCATAAAGTGCTGCGCGTTGGTCGCCGTCCATGTCGCCGAAATCCCGGGCGAGGGCCACTTCGCCCCAAAGGGCGCTGCCGAAGAGGACGGTCGCGCCTTTCGCTGCGTCCACGCTGCTCAGTGTCTGCATGATGCTCGCCCGAATTTCGGGCACCTGCACGCTCGGCTTCGACAACTCGTCGATGCGGTTGACGAAGATCACCAGCTGGCGGTTTTCCATCGACGAAATCAGACGCACCAGCGCAAGGTCGGCCGTGTTGAGCGCCTCATGCGCCGACAGCACGATCACGCAGACCTCGGACTCGGCGAGCGATCGCAGGGTGATCTGTTCGCGCACCATGAAGGTATCGTTGACGCCGGGTGTATCGCGCAGGCAGAGCGGGCCCGGCAGTTCCGGCTGCGAAATGTACAAATCGGCCGATCTGGTGATATCGGCAAAGCGACCTTGCGTATTGTGCGGGTCAGCCTCGATGTCGTCGGGATCGCCAAGGCAGACATACCGCTCGACCAGCCTGGCGTCGCAGTAGCCGTAGTTGTGGACCTTGCCGAGCAGGGCTTCGAAACTTGTGCCCAGCCGCGTTTGGGCCATCTGACGCAGCTCCGCGATCTGGGTTTTGATCGTCTCAAGCTCGTCCTCGACACCGGCACGCCCGGCAAGCGCACCCAGCCGACCACCACCTTCGACCAACTCGTCCCACTCCTCGCGCCCGAACAGGTGAAAGGCGGCGCGTGTTCGCCCGTCGCTGTGTTCGGAGTTGAGATGCAGCGTGGTGACAACCGAGGTGAGCGGGTTCACATCCGACGGAAGCAGGCCGATCTGACCACTGAGCACATTGGCCAGCGCCGTCTTGCCCGACTTTACCTGTCCGATGAGCGTCACATCGGGTTCGTATCCGTCAATCAGGTCCAGCACATTCTGAAGCTTGGGCGCCAATACGGCATCCGAGGAATCCATGAGGGCAGAAACCTGTGCCCGCGCCTGCCAGAGCTTGTCGTAGAAGGCCGCCATTGCGCCCGTGCACATCGCGAAAGGGTGCCGTTTGGTCGCGGAATCGGAAGGGGTTTCGGCGACGCGGATGTCGCTGCAATGCTTCATGAAACAAAACCTTCCGTCCGGGACGCACTAACCGAATTCAGGGCCCGGCTGCTCCGCACGAGGGCACCGATCCTGCACAGCGGACTATCATCGCCACCGGAACAACGAGCTTCACTACGCCCGAATACTGCACGGTTCGCTGACCGGCTTACGCACGGCAGGGTCGCTATCCAACCAATCGACTGCATTGCACCACACTCGCTACGTTCGGCCAGACGCCGAACAACCACCCGATTACTCTCCAAGTCTCGTCGATCAATTTGACCATATTTTGTTCGCAACTTGTTAAGAGTAATAAGCATTTTCGCGCATAGGTTACATTTACCATCCGCCGGCAGCTATTGGGTGTATTTGATCAACAAGCCGTGCGGGGCGGGGTGAGGGTCTGCCGGTCGACGAGCGCACGTCATTCACCCGCAGGTCAAAGCGATGGCGCAAGATACAACACCCTTCGGCGGCAAGGACATGACCTGCAGCCGGATGCAAACCAATGACCAGATGTGATCGTGACGGATCAGTCAACACGCAGCGAAGCCCGGCCGACGGCGCACAAGTGACAGGAAGGTGGCGGCCCCGATAGGATTCGAACCTATGACCTACCGCTTAGGAGGCGGTCGCTCTATCCCCTGAGCTACGGGGCCGCGGGATCTGCACGCCATTTATGTCCAGAGTGACGGCCGGATCCTGTTCCATTTCTGTGGATAGTTCCGCAGCCCGGAGTTGGCAAGCAGCGATGCCGCCCCCCTGCGATCACGGCACCGACAAGCGATGTGACAATGAACTGCGGCTTAGAAATCCAGGTTCTCCACGCTCAGCGCGTTTTGCTGAATGAACTCACGGCGCGGCTCCACCACATCGCCCATCAGCTTGGTGAAGATGTCGTCGGCCTCTGCAAGATCGTCAATCTTCACCTGGTTGAGCACCCGCGCTGAGGGATCGAGAGTGGTTTCCCAAAGCTGGTCGGGGTTCATTTCGCCCAGTCCCTTGTAGCGTTGAAGGGTCAGGCCTTTTTCACCTTCCGTCAGGATCGCCGCCAGCAATTCTATCGGGCCGTGGATCAACTGCTCGCGATCCTTGCGGACGAGTTTCGCGATGCCGCCATAGACTTCCCGCAATGCCTCGGTATGGGTCGCAAGGCGACGTGCCTCGCCCGAACGCAGGATCTGGCCGTCAAGCGTGCGGACCTCTTCAACCCCCCTCAGTGACCGTGAGAAGCGCAAGCCATGGTCCTGTGTCGGCCGCCCCTGCCAGCCGCGCTCATATTCCACCGCGACCTCGTCAAGGCGGCGGGAAACCTCATTCGCCACGCCTTGCGCATCTGCATCGACCCGGCCCGGCAGCAGCGCGCCGGCGATCGTTGCTTGCTCAAGAATATGCATCGGGTAATGGGTCGGGAAAGCCATCAGGCTTTTGCGCACCACGCGGGCCTCTTCCACCACGCGCGCCAGATCGGCGCCCACGATCTCTTCCCCCGATCCAAGCCGCAGAACCGCGCCTTCGATGCCCTGCTGAATCAGGTAATCCTCCAGCGCCGGCTGGTCCTTCAGGTAAACCTCCGATTTCCCGCGCGCGACCTTGTACAGGGGCGGCTCGGCGATGAAGAGATGCCCCTGCTCGATCAGGTCCGGCATCTGGCGGAAGAAGAAGGTCAGAAGAAGCGTGCGGATATGGGCGCCGTCCACGTCCGCATCCGTCATGATGATGATCTTGTGATAGCGCAGCTTGTCGAGGTTGAACTCGTCGCGCCCGATGCCCGTGCCCAGCGCGGTGATCAGCGTGCCGATCTGGTCGGACGAGAGCATCCGGTCGAACCGCGCGCGTTCTACGTTCAGGATCTTGCCCCTGAGCGGCAGCACCGCCTGGTTCTTGCGTTCGCGCCCCTGCTTGGCCGACCCGCCCGCGCTGTCACCCTCGACAAGGAACAGCTCGGAAAGCGCCGGATCCTTCTCCTGGCAATCGGCAAGCTTGCCGGGCAGCGAGGCGACATCCATCGCCGTCTTCCGGCGCGTCAGTTCGCGCGCCTTGCGCGCCGCTTCCCGCGCAAGCGCGGCCTCGATGATCTTGCCGACGATCACCTTTGCTTCGTTCGGATGTTCTTCGAACCACTCGCCCAATTTCTCGTTCACGAGGTTTTCGACAGCAGGCCGCACCTCGGAACTGACGAGCTTGTCCTTGGTCTGCGACGAGAACTTCGGGTCGGGCACCTTGACCGACAGGACGCAGGTCAACCCCTCGCGCGCGTCGTCACCGGTGAAATCCACCTTTTCCTTCTTCGCGATGCCCGAAGACTGCGCGTAAGCGTTGATCGTGCGGGTCAACGCACCCCGGAAGCCCGCAAGATGCGTGCCCCCGTCGCGCTGCGGAATGTTGTTAGTGAAGGGCAGCACCGTCTCGTGGTAGCTGTCGTTCCACCACATCGCGACCTCTACCCCGATGCCGCCGCGCTCGCCCTCGATGAAGATCGGGTCTGCCATGGCCGAGGTCTTGTGCCGGTCGAGGTACTTGACGAATTCGCGCACGCCGCCTTCGTAGAAAAGCTCAGTTCGCTGCAATTCTGCGCCCCGGTTGTCTTCCAGAATGATCTTGACCCCGGAATTCAGGAAGGCGAGTTCCCTGAGCCGCGTTTCAAGCGTCTTGAAGACGTAGTCGAGGTTGGAGAAGGTACCATTCGGGTCATTGATCTTGGACGATGCGAGAAACCGGACCTCCGTCCCCTTCTCGCCCGGTTCGGCGTCGCCGACCACGCGCAGGGGCTCGCTCGTCTCACCCTTTTCGAACTTGGCGTAGTGTTCCTTGCCGTTCCGCCAGATCCTGAGTTCCAGCCAGTCGGAAAGCG
>JAUIDM010000110.1 GCA_030428915.1 Alphaproteobacteria bacterium
CGATTGTCCTTGATGCGGAGCGTGACTGGCTGGCCGACCGGATCGACCAGCGCTTCGAGACGATGGTCGAGGCCGGCGCGCTGGATGAGGTCCGGGCTGTCCTTGGCGATTGGTCGCCCACCGCGCTCTGGGCGAAGGCGATCGGGGCACCGGAACTCGTCCGCCACCTTCGCGGAGAGATCACACTGCGCGAGGCCATCACGGCCGCGCAGGCCTCCAGCCGCCAATATGCGAAACGCCAGCGCAGTTGGTTCCGCAGCCGGATGCGGGGCTGGCGCTGGATTGACCGCCCGTGATCGGTCGGCCACGCACCGCCGACTGCTTGGCAAGCAGGACTTTTTCCCTTGGGTTTCCGATTCGGCCCGCATAGAGTCGTGTCGCTCGCGTTGTCCGAGCCGCTTGCAACCCACTGGTCGCAGAAACGCGGCCCGACCTCTGAGGACCTGTCCCGTGAAACTCTTCTCCGGCACGCCGCTGTCGCAGTTCTCCGATCCATCGGCGGGCAAGAAGGCACGCGACCGTGGTGAGGGCAGCGGGACCGCGCCGGGCCCTGCAGGCGGGTCGACCGCGATGCCATCCAGACTGCGCGTCGTGCCTGTCCCGCGTCTTGCCGCCGGTGGTCGCTGGCGGGTTGAGGCCATGCGGTCACTGTCCACTCCCCTTTTGTTGTGGTTCACACGCGGTCAGGGGCGGATCACGGTCGGCGGCATCACCCGAGGCTATGGCGCACATAATGCCATCTTCATCCCGCCCGGCGTGATGCATGGCTACGATGTCGGCAGCCAGACACACGGCACGGCCGTGTTTTTCGGAAGCGATACGGCGCTTGACCTGCCAACGGAACCGCATCACCTGCGCATCCGCGATGTCGGACCGCAGGCCGAGCTTTCGGGCCTGATCGACAATGTTCAGCGCGAGTTGGACAGCGGCAAGCCCGGCGCTGAACGCGCCGCGCATCACCATCTGGGGCTGCTCGGCGTCTGGCTGGAGCGGCAGGTGGAGATCGCGAAGGCGGATGCGAAAAAGCCAGCCGCAGCAGCGCGGCTGGCGGCGCGCTACACCGCCCTGCTGGAGCGCGAGTTCAGAAGCGGCAAGGGCGTCGGGGAATACGCCCGGGCGCTGGGCGTCACGCCGACCCACCTGACCCGGGTCTGTAACCAGAGTTGCGGGCGCTCGGCCTCGGACCTTCTGCATGACCGTGTGATATTCGAAGCGCGCCTTCTCTTGAGCGAAACGCGGATGCCGATTTCGCAGGTTTCACAGGCGCTGGGTTTCACTTCTGCCGCATATTTTACCCGGGCGTTCCAGCACCGGACCGGCAAGACCCCCTCGGCGTTCCGAAAAGGAAACTGAACCCGCTTTCAGCGAAACTGAACTGTCGGCGCGCAGCTTTCCGGAATGTCGCAAAATTTCCAAAAGCGACGGAATCCGACATTGACGCGGAGGCAAAAAGCGGGCGGAATGCGGCGGTGAGCAATTTCGTTGCGCTTAAAAGACCGATATCCGATCGGTCATTGCTGCGGCGAAACATAAAGTCACGCAGGGAGAAAAAAAGGATGACAAAGCACTTCACGCCGGATGTTCATCCGGCGGCAAAACTCTACGCCGATGAAGTTCGCGCCGGAACGCTTAGCCGCCGTGAATTCCTGACCCGGGCCTCTGCGCTTGGTGTCAGTTCGGCTGCGGCCTACGGTCTTCTTGGCCTCGCAGCGCCGAAAGAGGCGCGCGCCCAGACCATGGGCGGCACGATCCGCTGCCAGCTGGAGACCAAGGCGCAGAAAGACCCGCGCACCTGGGACTGGTCGGAACTGGCGAACTTTGCCCGCGGCTGGCTCGACTACCTGGTCGAGTACAACGGCGACGGCTCGCTCCGCGGCATGCTTCTCGAAAGCTGGGAAGTGAACGAAGACGCCACTGTGTACACGCTGAAGGTCCGTCAGGGCGTCAAGTGGAACAACGGCGACGACTTCACTGCCGCAGACGTGGCCAACAACATCAACCGCTGGTGCGACGCCAATGTCGAGGGCAACTCGATGGCCGCACGCATGGGCGCGCTGGTCGATGAAACGACCAAGACGGCGCGCGAAGGTGCGATCACGGTAGTTGACGACTACACCGTCACGCTGACGCTGCCCGCCCCCGACATCACCATCATCGTCGGCATGGCGGATTATCCGGCCGCCGTTACACATTCGTCCTATGACAACGGTGATCCGTCGGCCAACCCGATCGGCACCGGCCCCTATCTGCCGGAGTCGAACGAGGTCGGCGTGAAGCAGGTTCTGGTTAGGAACCCCGACCATACGTGGTGGGGCACCGAGGTTTATGGCGGGCCGTATCTGGACCGGATCGAGTATATCGACCTCGGCACCGACCCGTCCTCTTTCCTTGCCGCGGCGGAGGCCGAAGAAATCGACATGCTGCACCGCACCGACGGTGACTTCGTCGACATCTTCGACTCGATCGGCTGGACGAAGTCGGAAGCGGTGACCTCGGCCACGCTGGCCGTGCGCTTCAATCAGGACGCGGAGCTCTACAAGGACGTCAATGTCCGCAAAGCGCTGCAGATGGCGGTGGACAACGCGGTTGTGCTGGAGCTTGGTTACGCCAATCTCGGCAGCCCGGCCGAAAATCACCATGTCTGCCCGATCCATCCGGAATATGCCGAACTGCCGCCGCTGGTGGTCGATCCGGCGAAGGCGAAAGAGATGATCGACGCGGCCGGCCATGCCGATACCGAGTTCGAGCTGATCTCGATCGACGACGCGTGGCAGGCAAACTCCTGTGATGCCGTCGCCGCACAGATCCGGGATGCCGGGATCAATATCAAGCGGACGATCCTGCCCGGCTCGACCTTCTGGAACGACTGGCTGAAATACCCGTTCTCGGCGACCGAATGGAACATGCGCCCGCTTGGGGTTCAGGTTCTGGCGCTTGCCTACAAGGGCGGCGTGGCGTGGAACGAAACGGCCTTCAACAATGCCGAGTTCGATACGCTTCTGGCCGAGGCCATGTCGATCGCCGACGCCGATGCGCGGCGCGAGGTCATGGCCAAGATCGAGAAGATCATGCAGGATGAAGGCGTGCTGATCCAGCCCTACTGGCGGAACGTCTACCGTCACTTCAAGGAGAACGTGAAGGGCGCGGACATGCACCCGACCTTCGAACACCACCACTACAAGTGGTCGATCGAGGCCTGATTGGTCCAAGTGCGGCGCGCGGAGAACTTCCGCGCGCCGCTTTTTGTTGACGGAATGGCCCGTGCACTCCAACCTGCCCCTACGTTCTTTGGGGGGAAGGACATGAAAAAATGCTGATATTCCTGCTCCGGCGGCTGTTGACCATGGTCCTGACAGCGCTCTGCCTGACGTTTGTCGTCTTCTTTCTGACAAACCTGCCACCCAACCTCGAAAAGCTCGCGAAGACCGAAGCGGGCAGCCGCATCTCGGATGATGAGGTGCAGAGCTGGCTCGACAAGAACGGTCATGGCAGTCCGCTGCTTGTGCGGTACGGCGAATGGCTGGGTGTTCTGCCGGGCTGGACGCGCGAGGAAGACGGGGTGACGACCGGCCGCTGCATCAAGCGTGGGCAGGACCCGGCGACCGCATCGCGGTTCTGCGGCGTTCTGCAAGGCAAATGGGGCTTCTCTTCGGTCTTCAAGGACGAGGTATCGACCATCGTAGGAACGCGGCTGTCGCTGACCGGCATCCTCATGTTCTGGGTGATGGTGGTGATGGTGCCGGTGTCGCTGATCATCGGCGTTCTGGCCGGCATGCGGGAAGGATCGAAGCTCGACCGCTCTCTATCGACCTTCTCCATCGCCACGACAGCCACGCCGGAATATGTGTCGGGCGTCATCCTGATCGCGGTCTTTGCCTCCTCCATGTTCGGGCTGAAATGGTTCAAGGGCACGGCATCGAGCGCGATGGACGGAATCACGTTCGAGAACTTCTTCCTGCCGGTCATCACCATCGCGCTTTACGGCATCGGCTATATCGCCCGGATGACCCGCGCCTCCATGACCGAGGTCATGACCGCCCAGTACATCCGCACCGCGCGGCTGAAAGGCGTATCCTTCCGCAACGTCGTGATGAAGCACGCGCTCAGAAACGCGCTGATCGCCCCCTTCACGGTCATCATGCTGCAATTCCCCTGGCTTCTGAACGGCGTGGTCATCGTCGAGACCCTCTTCAACTACAAGGGCTTCGGCTGGACGCTCGTTTCGGCCGCGGGCAACAACGATATCGACCTTCTGCTGGGCTGCTCGGTCGTGGCGGTCTTCGTGGTTCTGGTGACGCAGCTGATCTCGGATATCGGCTATGTGTTCCTGAACCCGCGCATCCGGATTTCCTGAGGAGGAACTGACAATGGACCCGTTAACCTGGACCGGCGGCCTTTCCGTTCTCAACCTGGCCACCATGGGCATCGCGGCGCTCTTCGCGCTTGCCGTCATCGCACAGATCATCCTGTCCTTCTTCGCGCCGGAACCGACCATCGTGGCCAATCCCGACGGGACGGTCGCTGCACGGGGCGGCGCCTATGGCACAATCGAAAAGGCCGTTCGCTGGCTCTTTCTCGCGCTCGTTGGGCTGGTTGCTGTCTATCTCATCGGCGGCGTCCTGATGCCCTATGGCTCAGCCGGGATCGTCGGCGGGCTGGCCAAACGCTTCCTTCCGGTCTGGATCGCGCTGATCGTGCTCTTTGCCGTCTCGTTTCACTACAAGCGGCGGCTCGGCCTTTACGGCAAACTCTTCGACTCGACCATCGGCATGATCGGCTTTGCCATCGTCATGTTCTGGGTCTTCTCTGCCCTATTCGCCCCGATGATCGCGACCCATGACGTGCTCAGCCAGATCAGCCAGATGAAGAACAAGCTGCCTGGAACGCCCACCCCCGATGATATGGGCTGGTATCTGCTGGGCGGCGACCACCTGGGTCGCGATGTCTTCAGCCGGGTCGTGCTCGGCAGCCGGGTCGTGGTGCAGATCGCGCCGCTGGCCACGCTCTTTGCCTTCATGGTTGGGATCACGCTGGGTCTGCCCGCAGGCTATTACGGCGGCAGGCTCGATACCGTTCTGTCGTTCCTCGCCAACCTTATCCTCGCCTTTCCGGTGATCCTGCTCTTCTACCTGCTCGTCACCCCGGAAATCGTCGAGACGGGCATGCCGCAATATATGGCGATGGTTCTCTTCCTCTTCCCCATCGTCTTCCTGCTGGTGCTGGTCAACTCGCGCTACTACGTGGTGCCCGCCTTCCGGAACAAGCTGGTGACGGTTATCGCCATCGTCGGCGGCTATCTCTACCTGTCGCTTGTGGGCGAGGTCGGGACCAAGGTCGCGGTCCTGCCGAACATGCTCGACCTGATCCATGTGCCCGGCAATATCCTGATCGTCTTCGTCTCGGTCGTGTTCGTGAACTCGCCCACCGTTTTCCGGATCGTGCGCGGCATCGTGCTCGACGTGAAGACGCGGGACTATGTCTCGGCCGCACAGACACGCGGCGAACGGCCCTGGTACATCATGCTGTGGGAAATTCTGCCCAATGCACGCGGGCCGCTGATCGTCGATTTCTGCCTGCGCATCGGCTACACGACGATCCTTCTGGGCACCCTCGGCTTCTTCGGCCTCGGCCTTTCCCCCGAAAGCCCTGACTGGGGCTCGACGATCAATGCCGGCCGCAAGCTGATGACGGTCGCTCAGCACCCCGCCATCGTGCCCGCACTCGCGCTGATGAGCCTCGTTCTGGGGCTCAACCTTCTGGCCGACGGCCTGCGCGAAGAAAGCCTCAGGGATTAAGGGAGACGGAATATGACCAAATGGGACTATGACGGCCCGATCCTTGAGATCGAGAACCTCTCGATCAGCTTCTTCACCCGGCTTCGGGAAATTCCGGCGGTGATGGATTTCTCCTGCACCGTCCAGCCGGGCGAGGCGATGGGGTTGGTGGGCGAAAGCGGTTGCGGCAAGTCCACCGTCGCCCTCGCCGTGATGCGCGATCTGGGCAAGAACGGCCGCATCGTCGGCGGCACGATCAAGTTCAAGGGCCGCGACCTGACCACGATGAGCGAGGAAGAACTGCGCGACATTCGCGGCTCGGAAATCGCGATGATCTATCAGGAGCCGATGGCCTCGCTGAACCCGGCGATGAAGATCGGCAAGCAGCTGATGGAAGTGCCGATGATCCATGAAGGAGTCTCGGCCGAGGAAGCCTATCAGCGCGCACTGGAGGTCGTGAGCGATGTGCGCCTGCCCGACCCCGAGCGGATTCTGAAAAGCTACCCGCACCAGCTGTCGGGCGGCCAGCAGCAGCGCATCGTCATCGCCATGGCCCTGATGTCGAAGCCCGCGCTTCTGATTCTAGACGAGCCGACAACCGCGCTTGACGTGACGGTCGAGGCCGCCGTGGTCGATCTGGTGAAGGACCTCGGCAAGAAATATGGCACCTCGATGCTCTTCATTTCGCACAATCTCGGTCTGGTGCTCGACACCTGCAACCGGCTTTGCGTGATGTATTCGGGCGAGGCGGTGGAGACGGGTTCCATCAAGGATGTCTTCGACAAGATGCAGCATCCGTACACGCAGGCGCTCTTCCGCTCGATCCCCTTGCCGGGGGCGGACAAGAATGCGCGGCCCCTGATCGCCATTCCGGGCAACTTCCCCTTGCCGCATGAACGCCCGAAAGGGTGCAATTTCGGCCCGCGCTGCGACTACTTTGCTGCCGGTCGATGCGATGCGGGCGATATTCCGATGTTCAGCGTAAAGGGCGATGACCGCCACGATACTCGCTGCCTTCGGGTCGACGAGATCGACTGGAATGCCCCACCGCAGGTGGCCGCCAAGGCCGAGAAGACTCCCGTCGGCGATGTGGTCCTGAAGATGGACGACCTCAGGAAGTACTACGAGGTCAGCGCGAATGCGCTCTTTGGAGGTGGCGACAAGAAGGTGGTGAAGGCGAACGAGACACTGAGTTTCGAGGCGCGTGAGGGCGAGACACTTGCCATCGTCGGCGAATCCGGTTGCGGCAAATCCACCTTCGCCAAGGTGCTGATGGGCCTCGAGACCGCGACGTCCGGTCAGATTCTGCTGCACAATCACGAGATTCAGGACACACCGATCGAGGACCGCTCGACCGAAACCATCTCAAGCGTGCAGATGGTGTTCCAGAACCCGTTCGACACGCTCAACCCATCGATGACGGTCGGACGCCAGATCATCCGCGCGCTGGAAATTTTCGGCGAAGGCAATTCCGACAAAGAACGCGAAGAGCGGATGCTGGAACTCCTCGACCTCGTGAAACTGCCGCGCGCCTTTGCCGACCGCATGCCGCGCCAGCTTTCCGGCGGACAGAAGCAACGCGTTGGGATCGCGCGCGCATTCGCGGGCGGGGCCAAGATCGTCGTGGCGGACGAACCCGTCTCTGCGCTCGACGTGTCGGTCCAGGCGGCCGTCACGGATCTTCTGATGGAAATCCAGCGCAAGAACCGGACGACACTCCTCTTCATCAGCCATGACCTGTCGATCGTTCGCTATCTCAGCGACCGGGTCATGGTCATGTATCTCGGCCATGTGGTGGAACTTGGCACGACCGATCAGGTCTTCTCACCACCCTACCATCCCTATACCGAGGCGCTGTTGTCAGCTGTTCCCATTGCCGACACCCATGTCGAAAAGAAGCGGATCGTGCTGGAAGGCGACATCCCGTCGGCCATGAACCCGCCGCCAGGCTGCCCGTTCCAGACGCGCTGCCGCTGGAAGTCGCAGGTGCCAGGAAATCTGTGCGAGAAAGAAGTGCCGCCGTTCCGGCGACTGGGGGACGGACATTTCTCCAAATGTCACCTCACGGACGAGCAACTTGCCACGATGGAGCCGGTCATCAAGATCGCGGCCGAATAAAGGTTGGCAAAACCAGCATTGTGGCGCCCAAGGGCGCCACAATGGCACCAGTCCCGATCTTGAAACGCGCAAGGCCGGGCGCACCATCAACGTTCACATCGCCAAGGTCCAGGGCGGTGTACCCCCCGCCCTGCAGGTCGCGGATCACATGCCAGAGCAGGAACTGGTGGGCATTGAGCCGCCTGCCATCGTTCCCCGACCAGCCGATATGGTAGCCCGCCGTCGGACGGTGCAGCAGCATCAGCATCATCGCGATGACCCGGCCTTCGTGAATAGCCCGGTAGAGCCGCAAAGCGTTCGGATCGACATGCGCCCAGGCGCGGGTGAAACAGGCTGGCAGCGCACGATAGCCACGCGCCCGCTGCTGCGCCGCATCAAGGACAAGCAAGTCGTCAAGCTCCCGTTGCGACGGCACGCCCTGCCGTACCGAGATATCCATTCCTTCCGCCCGCACAAGCCGGTTTCGCCATTTGCCCGCGAACCGGGCCCGTATGGTCAAACGGTCGGGCCGCAGGTCCAACATCGCCTGGTGCCGGTGCGACACGAGCGGGATCAACCCGCGCCCGGACAGGCCCTGCTCCGGCGTCATCACCATCACCCCTGCCCCACGGGCGATCATCCGGCAGGCCATAGCCCGCTTAACCGCCGGTAGCCCATCCAGCCAGAGCGGCCCGCGTCCGATCAGTGACAGCTGCAACGGCCCGAAACGACGGCCGATCACCTGAACCAGCCCGACACGCCGCCCCCCATGCATCACTTCCCCGCGTCGCACCTGTCGCCCAAGGGCAGAGAGGACGTCGCCATAGGTCCAGTGCTGCTGCATGGGCAGGATCTCGGCTGCGGTCGCTTCCGCCCAGTCCTCCCGGCAGATCCGGTCCCAGATGATCTCCATGACGCCATTAACCGCATGGGACCCTAATGAAATCCTAATCCACTGCCGTGATCCGGCCCGACCAGTCCCATCCACTGACTCGGGGCAGCGGTCGAGCACCTTGGACGGGCCGCGCTGCCAATGATCTCGGCATGCGCTTCCGACGCGGTCCTCATCGCCATCGCCCTCATCCGACGACAAGACGGCGACGCACGCTTGAAGCGGCCCGCAAAGCAGCCTATCACGACGCCTGCCGACGCATTCAGACAGGGTTCAGCCGATGACAGCACAGCAGCACATGCTCGTGGCCGATATCGGCGGAACCAATACACGGGTTGCGCTGGCCATGGGCGACGGGCTGGACCGGACCACGATCCGTCGCTTTTCGAAT
This sequence comes from Alphaproteobacteria bacterium, assembly GCA_030428915.1. Lineage (GTDB taxonomy): Bacteria > Pseudomonadota > Alphaproteobacteria > Rhodobacterales > Rhodobacteraceae > Albidovulum. The sequence goes on from JAUIDM010000110.1 coordinate 9,155, forward strand.
GCCGCGCATGACGGTCTCGGTCCAATCCTGTCGGCCTATCTGGACGAGGCGGGGATGCCCGATTGCGATGGCGCCTGCGTCGCCGTCGCGGGCCCGGTCTATGACGGCGTGGCCCGGATGACCAATCTGGACTGGACCATCGATTGCGACGGGGTCGGCAAGGCAACGGGCGCAGCCCGCGTCGCGGTGCTCAATGACCTTCAGGCTCAGGGCCATGCGCTGGGCTACCTCGCCGCGGACAGCCTGCGCCCTGTTCTCGATGGGCCCGAGCCACGCGGCGATGCGGCCCGGCTGGTGATCGGCGTCGGCACCGGTTTCAACGCGGCACCGGTTCACGAGGCCCCGGGCGGCCGCATCGTCACCGCCTCCGAATGCGGGCACATGACCTTGCCCGTACGCAGCGAGGCTGACCTGCGCCTGATGCGCTTTGTCGAGACGGCGCACGGATTTGCCAGCGTGGAGGATATCCTTTCCGGTCGCGGGCTGGAACGGCTTCACGCCTTCCATGCCGAGAGTGCCGGGTTCGGTCAAAGGGCCGACGCTTCCGCCATCATGGCAGCGATCGCGGCGGGCGAGGATCAGGTGGCGGTCGCCACCGCGCGCGACTTCGTGCGCCTTTTGGGGTCGGTCGCGGGCGATCTCGCCCTTACGCATCTGCCCTTCGGCGGCATTTACCTTATCGGCGGCGTTGCCCGGGCCTTCACCCCCTATTACGAGAGCTACGGTTTTTCCCAGGCCTTCCGTGACAAGGGGCGGTTTTCGTCCTTCATGGGCAGTTTTTCCGTGGCCATCATCGAAGACGACTACGCCGCGCTGGAAGGCTGCGTGCGTTTCCTAAGCCACTCGCAATAGCTCAGAGGATTACCGCATCCGGAAAGCTATCGCAGCGGTCTTGTTGCCATGCCCGGTCAGGCGCCGCGCAGCCAGCCCACAAGCGCACGGGTGGAGCCATCCTTGTCCGCCCCATCCTCGCGCCCCGACAGCACCGGTTCCAGCGCCAGCGCCAGTTCCTTGCCCAGTTCCACCCCCCATTGATCGAAAGAGTTGATTCCGAGGATGACGCCCTCGGCGAAGACGCGGTGCTCGTAAAGCGCGATGATCTGGCCGAGGACGAAGGGCGTGAGCTTCGGGTAAAGCAACGTCGTCGAGGGGCGGTTGCCGGGAAAGACCCGGTGGCGGGCCTCACGCTCCAGCTCAGCGCCCTCCAGTCCTTTCGCCGCCATGATCGCGCGGGCCTCTTCCAGACTGCGCCCGCGCAGAAGCGCCTCGGACTGGGCCAGACAATTGGCGGCCAGAAGGCGGTGCTGATGGGCGAGGTCAGGCTCATGCCCTTCGCGGCCCAGAAGGAACTCACACGGGATCACCCGCGTGCCCTGATGAATCAGCTGGTAAAAGGCGTGCTGGCCGTTGGTGCCGGGTTCGCCCCAGACGACCGGCCCGGAATGAATCCCGAGGTCTGTCCCGTCCATCGCCACGCGCTTGCCGTTGCTCTCCATCTCCAGCTGCTGGAGATAGGCGGGCAGCCGGGCAAGGCGCTGCTCATAGGGCAGCACCGCGCGGGTCGCGTGGCCGCAGATCTGGTTGTGCCAGATGCCCACAAGCGCCAGCATCACCGGCATGTTGGCGGCAAGGGGCGCGTCGCGGAAATGCGCGTCCATCGCCGCGCCACCTTTCAGAAACTCCGCAAAATCCTCCGGCCCGATGGTGATCATCAGCGTAAGGCCAACCGGCCCCCACATCGAATAACGCCCGCCAACCCAGTCGGCGAAGCCGAACACGCGTTCGGGTGAGATGCCGAAGGCGGCGGTCTTGTCTGCGGCGGTAGAGACGGCGGCGAACTGTGCGCCGGGATCAGCAACCGTAGCCGCCATCCAGTCCCGCGCGGTTTCGGCGTTGGTCATCGTCTCGATGGTTGTGAACGTCTTCGAGGCGACCACGATCAGCGTCGTGGCGGGGTCAAGCCCCGACAGCACGTCATGCACATGCGCGCCATCGACGTTTGAGACGAAATGCGCGCGTGGCCCGTCGGTGTATGGAGAAAGCGCCAAGGCCGCCATGGCGGGGCCAAGATCGGACCCGCCAATGCCGATATTGACCACGTCGGTGATGCGCCCACCCTGCCCCGTGATGCGCCCTTCGCGGATATCTCGGGCAAAAGCCTCCA
>JAUIDM010000504.1 GCA_030428915.1 Alphaproteobacteria bacterium
GTTCCATCTCGGCACGGTCGAGCGCACCGTCAGCCGTGAACTTCGTCGTCACGGCGGGCATCATTCCACTCCACATGAGCGTATCCTTTCATTGGATGGGGGCCGGCATCGGGACCGGAAGAATCCTCGTGACTTGGATATCGAATATTGGATACAATATGCAAGGATGAAATTGTATCCAATATTCGACAGCCCGGTTATGGGAGTGCCCATGCAGATCGACAGCGTCAACATCGCCCAGACGGCATCCGCCGCGACGATCATCTATGAAGCGCTGAAAAAGGCGATCATCGAGGGGCAACTGGCCGATGGCGCGCCGCTCCGGCAGGACGAGATTGCAAAGATGTTCAACACATCGCGCATCCCGGTGCGCGAGGCGATCACCATGCTGGAACAGCAGGGGCTGGTGATGACGCAGCGCTACAAGGGCGCGGTGGTGGCGGGGATATCGCCGGATGAAGCCGCCGAGATATGGGATTTCCGCGCACTGGTGGAGGGTCATGTGATCGAGGCGGCCGTGCCGCGCATGACCGAGGAGACGCTGGACCTCGCCCGGTCCTACCTGACCGCCTTTTCCGAAGGGGCGACGCCGGTCGACTGGGGCGACCAGAACCGCAAGTTCCACACGATCCTTTATCGTGACAGCGGGCTGTTCTATCACCTTGGCATCATCGAGAAGACGCTGGACCGGGTCGATCGATACCTGCGCGCGCAACTGGCGCTTTCGAACGGGCTCGCCCGTGCGAACGCGGAGCATGAGGCGATCCTCGCGGCCTGCGTGAAGGGCGACGCGGCCGGGGCCGCCGCCCTGACGCGGCAGCATATCCTGGGTGCCAAGACCAACCTGCTGGACAATCTGCGCCGCCGTTAGGGGCGGGCCACGCCGTCTTCGGTGACGATCGCGCGCATCGGCACGTCGTGCCATTGTGGAAAGATCGTTTCCAGCCGGGCGGCGGCAAGGCCAATGCCGATGGGCGTGATGCCGGGATGGGCCGCCAGCGTGCGGTCGAAGTAGCCGCCGCCGTAGCCCAGCCGGTAGCCCTGCGCATCGAACCCCACCAGAGGCGAAAGCGCAATGTCCGGCGTGATCCAGTCGCCTTCCGCAGGGACGGGGATGTTCCAGAACCCGCGCTCCATCTTCGTCCCCGGCGCCCAGGCACGGAAGCGCAGGGGCGCGTGTTTTTCGGTGACAAGCGGCAGCGCCGCCGTGGCGCCACGCCCGGCCAGCGTCGCAAGCCAGAAGCGCAGGTCAAGTTCGGACTGGATCGGCCACCAGGCTGAAATGACCTTTCCCGCGACATCGCCGAGAAACCTGTCGAGATGATCCGCCACCGCCTGTGCCGCCGCCTTGCGCATCTCGACGCTGAGGGCCGCACGGTCGGCCAGCAGGCGCGTCCGCTCCGCCTTGCGCCACCGGGCGACGTCACGGGCCTGCACCGCGTCAAGGGCGCCGGGCACGCCCACCGCATCCGCGCCCAGTTCGTGGAGAAAGCAGGGCGGTGAGGCAAAGGTCGGGCGGTCTTCGGGGTCGGACATAAGGGAACTCCACCCTCACCCTATCGCGTTTCGGGCATGCACCGAAACAGCATTCGACTCTTTTCGTTCCCATGCCGCTGCATGTTGCCCCGAACCGGAGCCGAAACGCCTTGTCAGGCTGCGTCAGCCACCGACGTGGCACACCAGTCGGCAATAGCGACCGGATCGGCGGGAAGATTCTCTGCCAGTCCTTCCGAAAAGGTCAGGAAGGCGTCACGGTTCAGGCCGTTGACGCCCAGCACCACGGGAATGCCAAGAGCCAGCGCGTCGGCGATCACCGTCCGAAAACCACGCCCGTCAGCCTCGTGCTTGCCGAACTTGTTGAGGATCAGCAGGTCCGCCCCCGTGGCCAGCCGGGCCGAGACCTGAGCCACCGCGCCTTCCAGAGCCCCGGTATCGAGATGGCAACCGCGCGCGTTGGCGCCGAGATCCTGAGTGATGTTGACCACCGGCCCGTCGGGCAGGATGTGCAAATCCATGTCGCAGTGAAACCGCTGAGGGCGCTCGGTATTGGTCTGGACAACGCCCGCGGGACGCAGGCCGATCTGTGAAATCAGGCGCGCCGCATCGCCGAGGACCCGGTCGGTCAGGCCGCGCGTGTCCGATGTCACATAGGCAAGCCGCATGGCATGTCCGTCCTCTCATCAAACGACCGCGAAGATCGGCCGACACCAAAATCGC
>JAUIDM010000111.1 GCA_030428915.1 Alphaproteobacteria bacterium
TCGGGACGGCGGCTGAAACCCGCCGGATTTATGCTGAATCAGAGTTCGGGCCCATTTTGGTCGTTTTTGATGCTTGCCGCGTCAAACAAGACCCAAAACGCTGCCGCTTGGCCACCCGGGGTGCGGTCCGGCCGTGGTCGCTCTCGTGGGTTACGGATTGTTGTCGGTCCCCATCGGGCCTGGGCCGGTCATCCGGTCCACGTTCGATACACCTTTCAGATGTAGCCGGTTCGACAGGTCTTGAAGGAAGCGGTGCGGGACGGTCTCTATCTCCGCCGCCGGGACGTGGACCGGGTTCGACAGGACGAGAACCGGCAGCAACTCGGCCTCGCCGCCGCGCGCCGTGACCACTCCATGCGCGGTCTTGTCCCAGAAAAAGGGCCGTGTGATCCATTCGTAAAGCGCCTTGTAGGAAGAGAACGCCGCCAGCGGAAAGTAGAGATGCATTGTCGGCACCCACTTTCGCAGATGCCGGTGGGATGCGCCCCGCGTGGCCCAGATGCCGACAGTGATATTGAGGATTTCCGCCGCAATGAAGAGAAGGCAAAGAGCTGCCAGGAACGGCTTAGGCATGGCATCGGACAGGAGGTGCGGCATGCCGAAGGCGACGGGCCAGAAACTCCAGAGCACGGGGGCCAGCAGCGCCTGCGACAGTGATCCGGCCAGGACGATTTGCAATCCCCAGAACCGCTTTGCGCCCAGTTCACGCCAGAGCCGCGCGGGATCACGCATGTGCGTTGCCCAGGTTATCGCAAAACCTTTCTGCCAGCGCGACCGCTGTCTGATCCAGGCCAGGGCGCGGGAATTCGGTTCCTCCTCGGTCACCGTATCGGCCATTTCCGTGCGATAGCCATGGCGGGCGAGTCGGACGCCCAGATCGGCATCCTCAGTCACATTGTGCGCGTCCCAGCCACCGAGTTCCTCGAGGACCCCGCGCCGAAAAAACTGCGTCGTGCCGCCCAACGGCACCACGAAGCCCAGCCGGGCAATGCCGGGCAGGACCGCGCGGAACCAGGCGGCATATTCGACCGTGAAGCACCGTGTCAGCCAGTTGTGCCGCGAATTGTAGTAATCGAGGACGCCCTGAAGACAGGCCACATCGGGTCCGGCCCGATTGAAATGCCGGACGATTTTCAGTATCTGCTGCGGCTCTGGCGCATCCTCGGCATCCCAGACCCCGACGATCGAACCGCGGCAGAAGTTCAGCGCATAGTTGAGCGCACGCGGCTTGGTGCGGATCGGACCGCGCGGGACGGTGACGACCCGCATCCAGCGCGGCAGGTCGTGGTATTCCAGCGCAGCGAGTGTTGCCGCATCGTCCTCTTCGACGACAAGGAGAATGTCCAACAGTTCCTTGGGATAGTCGATCCGCCCGATCCTGCGAATCAGCCGCGGCGCGATGTCATCCTCGCGAAAAAGGGGGACCATGACGGACACGATCGGCAGGCGAACAGGCAGGCCGGCATGCGGCGCGGTGCCCCGACGCGCCTGAGCCCGGACTTCAGAGACGAAACCGGCAAGCTTCAATCCGATCGAGGCAATCAGTGTCACGGCTGCCCAGAGCAAGAGAACCGCCAGAACCGCATTCGGCGCAACGAACGCTGTCGCACCCGAGACCGACAGCAAGGCGACGGCAAGTGCGCGAGTCCGACCGGTATCCTGCGTCCGGCAGCTTTCAGCCGCGTTCACGCGCGTTTCGGCAGCCCGGATCAGGGCGGTCTGGCGCGCGACGATCAGGGCCCCGTGGATGTCCCGTTGCGACGCCAGCGCCATGACCACAGGCCCGAAGCCAGTTGGAAGGGCCGCGCGCATACGGGCGAAACTATCCGGCCGCGATGTCGCAAGAACCGTGGCCCCGCCAATCCGATGCCAGGGCATGACCGAATGGGTAAGGCAGAATTCGGCGCCCAGACGGTCGAGGAGGCGGGTGTCGGGCGGGTCTTTCATCAGGTCGATCGCCTTGGCCCCCCATTGCGCTGACAGCGCCGCCATCAGATCGGCCTCGCTGACCCAGCCATGGGCCAGAAGAATGTCGCCCAGCGTCGCATCCTCGCGATCCCTCAGCGCGAGAGCCTTCAGGAGGTTGCCGGGATCGACGGCGTGCATGTCGACGAGGATCTGGCCAAGAGGCTTGCGGTGCAGAGTGGTTTTTCGGAACCTGTCCCGGGGCGCGAGGGTCACAATACCCGTTTCGGGGTCCGCGTGCGATCGGACAGGATCAGAAACGAGATGCAGATGTGGCGCGGTGGCGGGCATCGGGGTTCCCGGTGTGGTTTGCAGCCACAAGCCTCCACCAGCGTGGTTAACAGCGCGTTAAGCGGAAAATCATTGGCCACCCGCCCCGGGACCGCACCGTTTCCAGGGCATCCCGAAGAGATCGGGGCGGCTTTAGGCGGCGCGTCGGGCGCGCATGACGTCGGCGAATCGCTCGAAGAGGTAAAAGCTGTCCTGCGGACCCGGGCTTGCCTCCGGATGGTGCTGGACGGAAAAGACCGGGCGGCCGTCCAGCCTAATCCCGCAATTCGAGCCGTCGAAGAGCGAGATATGGGTTTCCACCACGCCCGCGGGCAGGGTCTGGGCATCGACAGCGAAACCATGGTTCATCGAGGTGATCTCCACCTTGCCGGTTTCAACATCCTTCACCGGATGGTTGGCACCGTGATGCCCGTGATTCATCTTGATCGTCTTTGCCCCGACGGCCAGCGCCAGCATCTGGTGTCCGAGGCAGATACCGAAAACGGGCAGGTCGCGTTCCAGCACCTGCCGGATCATCGGAACCGCATATTCGCCTGTTGCGGCGGGATCGCCGGGACCGTTCGAGAGGAACACGCCTTCGGGGTTGTGGGCCAGCACCTCTTCGGCCGTTGCGGTGGCGGGCAGAACGGTAACGTCGCATCCTGCACTGGCAAGGCAGCGAAGGATGTTGCGCTTCGCGCCATAATCCACGGCCACCACGCGGAAGCCGTCACCATCGCGCTTGCCGTATCCATCGGGCCAGGCCCAGCGGGTCTCGTCCCAGCGGTAGCTTTGGGCACAGGTCACCTCCTTGGCCAGATCGAGACCAACAAGGCCCGACCAGGCCCGCGCCTTCGCGACGAGCGCGGCGATGTCGAAATTGCCGTTCGGGTCATGCGCGAGCGCCACATGCGGCGCACCTTGCTGGCGGATCGCGCGGGTCAGGCGGCGGGTATCCACACCGCCGATGCCGATCCGTCCGCGCCTTTCCAGCCAGTTCACGAGCGTCTCGGCAGCACGCCAGTTCGACGGCTCCGTCGGATCCCATTTCACCACCATTCCGGCAGCGACGGGTTCGGCCGCCTCGTCATCCTCGGGCGTGGCACCAACATTTCCGATATGCGGGAAGGTGAAGGTGACAACCTGACCGGCATAGGAGGGGTCGGTCATGATCTCCTGATAGCCGGTCATCGCGGTGTTGAAGCAAAGCTCGGCCACCGTTTCGCCGGTGGCGCCGAAGCCATGTCCGTAAAAGAGGCTGCCGTCGGCCAGCGCGAGGCAGGCGGTGGGCTTGTCACTATTGGGCATGGCGCGACTCCCCGGCGGTCAAATCCCGCGGAACCTAAGGGGTGGTGGAGGCGCGGTCAAGGGGGATATGCGATATAGCTTACATAACGTTTTCAATGGGTTAGCAAAAATTCTGCTGGTTGTATCGGCTCGATGTTGGCGATATGGTGGGGGCTTCGGAAGCTCAGGGGATGGAGACCCGATGGAACTGCGCGAACGGATTGGCGCCGCCCTCAAGGACGCTATGAAATCCAAGGATACCGAACGTCTTTCGACGCTCAGGCTGATCAATGCCGCGATCAAGGACCGCGACATCGCCCTGAGGGGCGAGGGCGAGGGAGGTGACGCGGCGGTCGGCGATGGCGAGGTGCTTGCCATTCTGGGCCGCATGGTTAAGCAGCGCCAGGAATCGGCGCGGGCCTATGAAGAGGGCGGGCGACTGGAACTGGCGGAAAAGGAACTGGCCGAGGTCAAGGTGATCGAGGAGTACCTGCCACGCCAGCTCAACGAGGCCGAGGTAAGTGCCGCGATAGAAACCGCGATCTCCGAGATCGGAGCGGACTCGATCCGCGACATGGGCAAGGTGATGGCCGCCTTGAAGGCGAAATACACCGGCCAGATGGATTTCGGCGTGGTCGGACCCAAGGTCAAGGCGCGCCTCGGCTGAGAGGTTGCGGGGGCTGTCTGCCCCCATCCCCATTTGCGCGGGGAATCCCCCGAGAGTGTTTCCGAACAGATAGTGAGGGGGCATGACAGGACCGGATATCGGCGCGACAAGGGCATTCGGCGGATCGGTGGATTTCAGCCGGACGTCGGACGAATACCGCGCACACCGGGCGGGATTTCCCGACAGGTACTTTGATGTTCTGTCCCATCGGAAATGGGCCAACGCAGGGATGCGGGCGCTTGATCTTGGCACGGGCACGGGCACGGGGACAGTGGCGAGCGGGCTTGCACGGCCGGGTCTGGCAGTCGAGGCGCTTGACCCATCCGATGCGCTGATGGCAGTTTCTCGGTGGTCCGATGGCGGCGCCGCACCGGGTCTGGGCGGTGTCGGGGGTCAGACCGTAGGGCCGAGTGCCTGCAAAGCCGCGAAGGCCGCGCGAAGCTCGCCTGCGAGTTGCTTGCGCTCCCCCTCAGTCAGAAAAGCACCCACCTCGACTTCGCGGCCTTCGCCTTTGAGCGTCAGGTAGTCCGGCACCCGACCGCCGGTCGGGTAAAGGGTAACCCGGATCCAGTAGGGATTGGCGTGCCAGGTCTGCTCCTTCCCGTTCGGTTCCCGGCGGCGGAGGTCCACACGTCCGGCCGCAATGGTGAGGACCTCGATCAGCTCCCCTTGCCGGTAGCTCCGCGAAAGTGCGTGCCAGACGCCCCAGACGGCGGCGGCAAGGAAGGGCAGGAGACCCCAGAAGACAAACGTTCCAAGTGCGGCGAAGAGGGGCAGGGCAATCAGCGCCGACGTAACGCCGATGAAGATCACGAACCCCTTGCGCGGCAGGGAACGGTATGGCCAGAGATGCAGTTCGGCTGGCTCGCTGTCCGTCGCTTCGGTCCTGATCCATTCATACGGCATCGACTCTCCCGTGACGCACTGGGCCTAGTGGAACGCTTTGGTAAAGGTCGCCTTCAGCGCAGCGTCGAGATCGTCCATCGTCACCGGCAGGCCGAGATCGACGAGGCTGGTGACGCCGTGATCCCGGATGCCACAAGGGACAATCCCGTCGAAATGCGACAGATCCGGTTCCACGTTGATCGAGATGCCGTGAAAGCTGATCCATTTCCTCAGCTTCACGCCGATGGCGGCGATCTTGTCCTCGCGTGGCGCGCCGCCAGGCAGGGGCGGCTTGTCGGGCCGTGTGACCCAGACACCGACACGGCCTTCGCGCACCTCGCCTGTCACGTTGAACTCGGCCAGGGCCGCGATGATCCAGGCCTCCAGCCGTGTCACGAAGGCGCGCACGTCGCGACCGCGCTGGTTGAGGTCGAGCATCACATAGGCCACGCGCTGACCCGGCCCGTGATAGGTGTATTGCCCGCCGCGTCCGGCTGTGAAGACCGGGAAGCGCCCGGGATCGGTCAGGTCTTCGGGCCGTGCCGACGTGCCGGCCGTGTAAAGCGCCGGGTGTTCAAGGAGCCAGATCGCCTCATCCGCCGCGCCATCGGCCATCGCGGCGACCCGCGCCTCCATCTCGCGCAGAGCATGATCATAGGGCACGAGGCCGCTGCTTGTGATCCATTCGACCATCGGGTCGCGTTCCCTTTTCGAATCCGGGCAGGAATTCCGGACTGTTCCGGAACGCCCGCCGGGTGCATGATTCCCGGATTGATGCCGACCGGGACTGCCCCGGCATATTTGACCAAGACCATTGGAGGCAACCATGTCCGTCTATCATGTGGCGGCCGGTGCGATCGTTCTTACAGCCGGCCTGCTTGTTACATCCGTCCTTATGGCGGCAGAAGGCACGCAATCGACACCCTCGGCGCATATGAACCGTGCGGTCTACGACCAGATCTACGTGCCGCGCTATGTGCCAAGACACAGCGCCCGTAAGCTCGTCGTGGCCAAACCCGTCACCGCCCAATCGAACCGCTCGGCCTATTGGAAAGACAGATGATCGGGTGGCGTCCGGGGATGATTGTCCCGCGCCACCTTGGGATGTGCTGTGCGCCATGCGCTCGGCCATACGGCGATCCTGCCGGTGACAAAAACCGATAAGTCATTGTCAGAACGCCCGGAGGGGCGCACACTTGAACCCATATTGACGCTAAGTTCCGCCCGCTCCCGCTGCCGACATCCAATGTCCGGGGCGGGCGGAAAAATGAATTGAAGAGGGAGGGGGGATATGTTCCCAAAACGTTTGGCCGTTGGCATGACGGCACTGTCACTTGCGATCTCGCCCGCCACTCCGGTGATGGCCGATGCCGGCGATGCCATTGCCGGCGGTATCATCGGCGGGCTGATCGGCGGAGCGATCGTCAACAGTTCCAACCAGAAGAAGCAACGCACGGTCGTACGAAAATCGACAAGTTCGGGGATCAGTTCGACGCAGCGGGCCGCCAACCGCGATACGCAGGTGGCGCTCAACTACTTCGGCTATCCGGTCGGCGCGCCCGACGGCGTGCTTGGCCGCCAGTCGCGTGGGGCTATCGCGCAGTATCAGTCGACGCTCGGCTATCCGGCGACCGGCTATCTGACAGATTACGAACGCAACCTTCTGATCACCTCCTATCACCGCGCGATTGCCGGCGGGCCGGTGACCATGCAGCAGGCCGCCGCCAACCCGATGGGCATGCGCGGGCTGATCCTGCAATGGCGGGACGAGGCCGCGGGTGTTGTTCCGCAGGGGCAATACGTACCTCAGGGCCAGATGGCCGTGGCCCCCTCCGTACCCGCGCCCGAACCCGAGGCACCGGCGGTCATAGAGGCACTGGTCCCCGAAGCAGAGCCCGAACCGCAAACGCCCGGCCTGCCAAGCTTCCTTGGCGCCGGAACCGTTGAGGCCTCGCTTGCGTCGCACTGCAACCGGATCGGGCTCATGACGACGACGAATGGCGGTTACACGACCGCCGCGACCATGATTGACCCGATGACGGCGCTTGGCGAGCAGTTCTGCCTGGTGCGCAGCTTCGCGATCGCCGAGGGCGAGGAGATGGCCGCCAAGGTGCCGGGCGTGACGAAGGCCGATATCTCGGCGCAATGCGCGGGCTTCGGTCCAGCGATGAAGGCCGAGGTCGCTTCCCTGTCGCTCGAACCCGCCGATGAGGTCATCGGCGATGTGCGGGCCTTCGCGCTGAATTCGGGTATGCCACCCGCGCAGCTTGCTGCGACCGCAAAGATCTGCCTTTCCGTCGGCTATGCCGAGGACAAGATGGATGTCGCTGTGGCTTCCGGGCTGATCCTCGCAGCTTTGGGCGAGGGGGCTTACGGAGAGGTTCTTGGCCACCATCTGAGCCAGGGCTTCGGTGCGCAGCAGCGGACCGATCTGGCCTTCGACTGGTACGACATGGCCATCGAGGCCGCCGACAGAAGCGGGACGGCGCCCTTCGCGCCGGGCCAGCCCGAGCGGATGCAACTGGTGCGCAAGGCGGCCTATGCGGTCGCGGGGCGCGAAGATCAGGCTGCCTTGCCGGAGGCGAGCGTTCCGGCGACCCTGCCGAGTTTCACCGTGCCAGGGGATGAAGCCGGGGAGGAACTTGCCGCTGCGCCCGTGGAAACCGTCCCGGCGACCGCGGTCAGCGCGGACAAGGTCGACGCCCTGCCGCTTGTGGCAAAGCTGCCATTTCTTCTGTTCAGGGACTGACACGCGGTCCCGCGCAGCGATCATGGGGTGGGCGGAGTCCTGCCCGACGATCGGACCACGCGCCGCCCGTTCAGGCGGCGCGTCTTTTTTCCCGGAACCCGAAAATCCCCCTTCACATCGTCCGAGCGTTTGGCTAAGAAGCGCCCACCTCGCCAGAGGGTGACCTTCTGGCCCGGTGCGGTTGTGGCGGAATTGGTAGACGCGCAGCGTTGAGGTCGCTGTGGGCTAACCCCCGTGGAAGTTCGAGTCTTCTCAACCGCACCACTCCTTCTCTATTTTTCTATAGAATTTAAGATCTTGTGCCGCAGGCCGGTGGATATATCCCCCAGTACATCCCCCAATCATGCTGTCGAGGCGCGATAGACAGATATTGGCTGTGTCGTTGACTATTTTTTTTTGATCTCGGACGATCGATTCCTTCATCTGTCTTCGAAAAAAACCTTCTGGGTCTCATTGCAGGAGACCGACAAAGAGCGCGCAAGGCAGACTGATATGGAGGTATTATCTGATGGCTATTATCAATTGGGCCGGAGATCTTATCCCCGCCAGCGCCGATCAACACCAAACCGGCTCCGGTCGCGGCTGGATGAGAGATCAGCGGCTGGTCAGCTGATCTGCAGTCTCCATTTGATAAGAAGGGCGCCTCTCCCGCGCCCTGAACAAATTCGGGTTTCCGAGATACAGGAATGAAGGATGACTTTAAGGACTATCGGGATCGACCTGGCGTAGAACGTGTTCGAGCTGTTCGGGTTGGATGAGGGTGGAGAGATCCTACTGCGCCGGCGGGTGCAAGCGGTCACTTTGCGCAGGGTCGTGGTTGACAGCCCAGCCTGTATCATCGGTATCGAGACCTGACAGCGGGTCGGACGGATAAGCGGCATAGGACAAAAAGGTGCTGCCGCCGTCGTTGTAGCGATCGGTGGTGGGCGCGACTTTGATAGCGGTCGCCACATGGCCGCCTGATTGGGGCTGGTCCCACGCCAGCATTCCAACGGGGATCGAACAATCCTGATGAAGATCAGCATCATCAAGTACTACTGGGAGGAGTGCCTGACTTTGGGGGCAGTCGGCGGAGGTATGCAAGATATCGATTTCTACCCGCCGATTTGATTGCTGGGCTTCTTCAAGGGCCGCTCCAGCAAGCCCAGCTTCAGGAACAAGCGGAGTGTTGTCCGCTCTGCCTTCGATAATCATGGGCACATTGCCAAGTCCATCTTGCCGCTCTAGCCAGCCGGCAACGTACGCAGCACGTCGCTCAGACAACACATCATTTCCTATCGAGCTTGAGCGTGAATCAGTGTGACCGATAACGCGAATGCATTGAGGTTTTTGCCGTGCGATTGAATAGGCCAGCGCGTGCATTCTTGGCTTCTCGAAGGCTGAAGGGATGGCAGAGTTAGTCTCAAACACAATCAACGCATGGCCAACATTGAACTTGTCCTGCCGGTCGACATCGATCATCTCAATCGCGATGACTGCTAGGGCGAGCGTGAGCCCACCCATTAGAAGAACTTGGCCCAGCCACATTCGAATGGTTCGTCCCCGGCGGGTGGCAAAGGGCCAGATAAACTCCGCGTAGCTCTGCGGGGACACCTGCCCAGCCATTGCCTCAAACCAACTCTCCTCGGAGAGCGGCACCTGGCGGCTCACAGGTTTCCATGTCTGGCCCGCAGAGGAAACATCAGCCCAGCGGCCTTCGAATATGGCCTGTGCATCTGCGCTACGGCGACTGCCCGCTAACACGCGCACATTGCCAAACTCACGAATATGCTCAGACACGCCTAAAAGCAGGACGAATCCGATCATCGCAATGGAGAGCGGGGCAATGATCCAGCCAAGTAGGTCGAAAGTGACGGGCTGCCGTTCGTTCCAGACGTAGAGCATGGCTGCGGCGGTCGTGAGACCGATCACGCACAGCCAAGACAGACCGCCATCAAATAGAGCACGGAACCGCCAGAACCCCGGCCGGAGTACAAGATTAAAAATCAGCGCGAGGGCTACGATCCCAGCAATCGAAACGGCCATTGGCGAAAGCGGTCCGGCCTTGTCGGCGAGCTCGTAAATAAGATTGATATCGACTGGTAGTGGCAGTGCCATTGATAACACACCTCAGAAAAGGGTGGTGTCGTGGTAGGTGTTGAGCTGATCAACAGTCTTCGAGGCGCGATCCCAGAAATCAGCGGCGCCCGCTTTCTGCCGTCCGAAACAGTAATCAGCGGGCGGAATATGGCGTTTGGCAGGGCTTTTGTACCGCGAAACGCCCATTCCCTTTCGCTGTGAGATGGCGGCGAGGCTATAGAGCACATCGGTCGGTTCGGTTGCCGCCTGAAATTGGCAATGAACGAGGTTGCCGAAAGATGAACTGGTCGACAGTGCTTTGAGTGCCGCCAGTGCGGATGTGCCGAGGCTGCGCATCGCGATCGAAAAAACACCTGTTGTAGCTTCGTAGAGCGGACGCTGGGTCAGCACATCTGAGGTTCGTTCGAGGAAATCGAATAGCCTGTCCGGATCGGATAGAACTTTTGCCCTGGTTGCACCGGGAAGCTTGGCTTCCGGACCGACGATACCGCTCAGAGTTGCGGGGTCTCCGAAGTCGAGAATTGCGTGGGGGTCATTTGATTCCGCCCCGGCGCCTCGCAGATGTAGAGGGATGGTTTTCCAACCATTGTCCTTGGCGTAGTCGTGAAGCTCTCTGATCCTCGCAAACTGTCGTAGCGGCTCCGAATCTGGTGCGAAGAATGTATCCACGAAACCACGAGGTGCGTCCCGAAGAGCGGTGGTTTTATCATCGGGCAAAAGTTCGAGCGCGCGCATGACCACGATAACATCTGCGGGCGAGGGCTGTGAGGCATCCTCCCAAGGCCCACGCGCCCTTCGTACCGCTGGGCGCGTCGGTTTGTTCCATGGCGAGCTTGACAGAAAGTATTCCAAAATGTTGCGCGGCCACGGTGTGAGCAACTTTGAGGCGCCACGAGACGCGATAGCTTGGAATTCTGCCTGATCCCAGAATGTGCCAACCGAACTCTCGATCTCGCGTTCAAACCGATCAGCGAATGACGCCAATTCTTGCGCTGGTATTACGAACCGTTCTAGTCCTTCCATCCTGCGCATCTCCCTGGTAGATTAAACAATGGGTTCACTATTCTGGTATCATGAACCCGTTTGAGTCTAACTTTCAACTGAGGCTCCTTGGACCTGTGCCGTTTTCGTGCCGCTCCCGGTGTTCGTTTCGGCCCCTTTCCGTTCGAAAGCGCCCGGGCTTTTCCAGCTCAATGCTGAGTGCCTCCGGCGCAGATTTTAGAAACCGTTATTATACTGGAAGATGGCAACTTCTGCTTCCCGTCTCGTCTGCCATGACCTGCGCCATATCAATTCTGCCTTGATCGTTTTGAAGAAGGTTTCGACGGCGGAGTTGTCGTAGAAATTGCCCTTGCCGCTCATCGACACCCGGAATCCACACCTGGTT
>JAUIDM010000505.1 GCA_030428915.1 Alphaproteobacteria bacterium
CCACCAGACAGGGCGCGTTGGTGAAGCGGGCGAGGTAGTCGAGGTCGATCTTGCCCGCCTTCAGAAGCTCATGGATCAGAGACAGGATAAGGAGGCCATCGGTGCCGGGTGTGATACCGTACCAGTCGTCGGCCACGCCGTTATAGCCGGTGCGGATCGGATTGACGCCGATGACGCGGGAACCGCGCGCCTTCAGCTTGCCGATGCCGATCTTGATCGGATTGCTGTCATGGTCCTCGGCCACGCCGAAGAGGATGAAGAGTTTGGCGCGATCCCAGTCGGGCTGCCCGAACTCCCAGAAGGCGCCACCCATCGTATAGATGCCACCCGCGGCCATGTTGACCGAGCAGAAACCGCCATGGGCCGCGTAGTTCGGGGTGCCGAAGCCCTGTGCCCAGAAGCTGGTGAAGCTCTGCGACTGGTCGCGACCGGTGAAGAAGGCGAGTTTTTCGGGCGCGGTTTCACGCAGCGGCTTCAGCCACGACACCGCAATCTGGAACGCCTCCTCCCAGGTAATCTCCTCGAACGCGCCCGAACCGCGCGGGCCGACACGTTTCAGCGGTGCGCGCAGCCGCGACGGCGCGGTGACCTGCATGATGCCCGACGATCCCTTGGCGCACAGCACGCCCCTGTTCACCGGATGGTCACGATTGCCTTCGATATATGAAACCTTCCCGGACTTCAGATGCACGTTGATGCCGCAGCGGCAGGCGCACATGTAGCAGGTGGTTTTCCTCACCTCGTCCGAAATTTTGGGAGAAACGTCCAGTTTCGGCTGCTGATAGGTCATTTCCGTTCCCTGTCTCCGTCTCTGCGCGGAAGCTTGTTCAGAGATTCCTTACACGACAACCCGTTGCGTCCAAATTGCATTTATTGGAACCGATCATTCGGCTTCTGCATCATCGTCGCCGTTACTTTGGCAATGTGGCGCTCCTCTTCGGCCGGAACGACGAGTACGGCGACGCCGCTGCCGTCCGCATCAACGCGCCCTGCGCGTTCCATGTTGGCTTTGCTGTCAAGCGACACCCCAAGAAAGTCGAGCCGCGCGCAGATCTCGGCGCGCACATGGGCGTCGTTTTCGCCGATCCCGCCGGTGAAGGCGATACAGTCGAGCCCGCCCATTGCCGCGACAAGCGATCCGGCGTGGCGCGACGCCCAGTAGCAGAAATGCTCGATCGCAAAGCGCGCCGCGCCAGTTCCGGCGGCGTGCAGCGCGCGCATGTCGGACGCACCGCCGAGTCCCTTGAGGCCACTTTCGTGGTTCAGAAGACGCGCCGCGCCGTCGATGCCGTAGTCAGAGGCCAATCTCAGCACGGCCATTGCATCGATGCTGCCGGAGCGGGTGCCCATGGTCAGCCCCTCGACCGGCGAGTAGCCCATCGTGGTGGCGACCGAGCGCCCGTCGCGGATCGCGCAGAGCGACGCGCCATTGCCGAGATGCAGCGCCAGAACCCGCTTGGGCATGGTGCCCAGCAGGTCCGGCAGCCGGGCGGCGAGGCTTTCATAGGAGATGCCGTGGAAACCGTAACGTCGGATGCCCTTCGCGTCCTCGGCGGCGGGAAGCGCGTATCGCTGCGCGACCTCGGGATTGGTGGTGTGGAACGCGGTATCGAAACACGCGACCTGCGGCATGTCAGGCGCGATGCGAACCAGCGCGCGGATCGCGGCGAGGTTGTGAGGGTTGTGGAGGGGCGCGAGCGGAATGCAGCCTTCTATCGCCGCGATCACTTCAGGTGTGACGCGCGCGGGCCGGGTAAAGGCACGGCCACCATGAACGACGCGGTGCCCGGCGGCGGCAAGGGCCGAAAGCGGGAAGCCCGCCTCGCCGACCGCCGCCAACAACGCGGCAAAGGCTGTATCGTGATCCGGGGCCGTGGCGACACGTTCCTGCCCGCCAAGCTTCAGACGCGCCGCGCCGCCGATCTCGGTCACGGCGGCGGCGATCATCTCGTCAAGGCCCCGATCGAAGACGGCCAGCTTGATCGACGAGGAGCCGGCATTGACGACAAGGGTTAGGTCGCGGGTCATCTCAGATCACCGATTTCAGAAGGCCCAGCACCGATAGTGCGATCAGCAGGATGATTGCAGACCGGCGGAAACTTTGCGGCGTGGCCGACAGAAACCGTCTCCCGCCGAGCCAGATGCCCGCCGCCAGTAAAGGCGCCGCCAGAACGACGGTCATCATCGTGTCACGCGTCACCAACCCGTTGGCCC
>JAUIDM010000112.1 GCA_030428915.1 Alphaproteobacteria bacterium
AGCTCGCGCGCCAAACGAAAAGGCCGGCATTCCCGAGCGCCGCTTCGGCTTCCCACAAGGCCAAAGCCAACGGCGCACGCTCACCGAGGGTCGCGGCGGCCGGCGCCAGCTTGTCCCGTATCTTGTCGCCGGCTATCCACTCACTCGGGACGCACCACCACCCTTCAATGACGGTCGGCAGCGCTTTGATCCGCCCTTGCAGACAGGCCGCCGCGTCCGCGACCGCCTGCGCCTTCCACGTTAGCCATTGCCTTTCGTTTACGCGCGCCGAGAACGCCACAGCATCACTCCCAGCAGGACAAGCCCGCCGACAGCGACAAGCGCCGGCAGCGGATCGGAACCGCCGAGCGTCGCGCCCGACGGGACGGACAGGCGCGGCTCGCGCCCGATACCGAATGCGGCATCACCGAAGGTGACGTTTCCGCCGAGAAAGGTGCCGGTCGACAGGCTGGACGGCGCCGAAGTGGGCGAAATTCCCAGCTTGAACAGCGCCGCCTCCGGCCCGCCGCCGCCGCCGTCTCCGAAAAGAGCCATCAGCGCAGCCCCCGAAGCAGGTACAGGCCCAGGACGACACCGCCGGCCATCAGCAGCACTCCGGCCGACTTGCCGGCGCAGCCGCAGCCCGCGACGGGCGTAGGCGTCACAGGCTCCAGACTGGCGCCGGTACCGGCGGGACCGCCCGCCACCAGTTCGAGGCCGGGACGGACGGTCGGAAGCGTGATGCCACCGACCGAAATCATGGGGTTACTTCCGCAGCGCCAGCACCAGGACCACAGCCCCGACGCCGATCAACAGCAGCGGCGTGAGGTTCGATCCGGGCGCGACAAGGCCACCGGAGGCGACCGGCGACACGGTGCCGGCCGCAGCGTTCTGGCGGGCCATAAGCGCGAGGATTTCGGCCGACTGGCCGGACTGTGCGGCGGCGATCTGCGATGCCAGCCGCAGGTCGCGCCGATCCTGCACCCGGTCCAGCAGGCCCGAGCCAAGGTCCAGGACCTTGTCCAGCAGCGGGTCGATACCGGAGGACTGCCCCCCGATGTTCGGCTGTCCGCCATCACTGGTGAACGGCAGCGCGGTGAACACGTTCTGGATTGGCGCAACGAAGCTCATACCTGCCTCTCAGATGATCGGAGGCGGGTCTCCCCGCCTCCCGTTCGGTCAGCGACGCGGCTCGCCGATCAGCATCACCACGGCATTGATCGCCGTGGTGGCCGTACAGAACAGTTCCAGCCGCTGGTCGATGATCGGGGTATTGTCCCGGCGGATCGGCTGCGGGTCGGAACCGAAATCGCCGTTGTTGGCGAAATTGACGATGAAAAAGCCGGACACCGGCGCCAGCACCGGATGCGCGGTCAGCATGCGGTCCAGTTCCGCGACCTCGATATCGTCGATGATCGACGTCTGGCCCACCAGGTACTTGACGCGGGTCACGGTCGATGCCTTGCCGATCATGCCCAGGATCGGGCGACCGAAATTCTCCTGGTTGAGCAGCCGGTGATAGGCGTTCGCGGCCCCCGGCGTGATGGTCAGACGCTCGAACTGGAGAATTTTGCCGACCGGGCGGGCTTCGGCCCGGATCGCGGCCGTCGCCGCCAGCGTGGGCGCGGTGCGGCCGGACGCGATGGTGACGCGGAGGGTCAGATTGGAAATGTTCGCGGTTCCGAGCGCGGCGGCACGCTGAAACAACAGGTTCGGGGTCATGTAGGGCGCGATCGGCAGCGGCAGATAGCCCGCCTGGCCGGCGCCCTGGCCGAAGTGCTCCCAGATGGCCAGCAGTTCTTCGGCCGAATAGGTATGCAGCGGCACGTTGTCGGCCAGAAGCTCGATTTTCGTGATCGCCGTCTTCATGTTCGCGACGCTGACAAGCGCGGCGCTTTCGCGGTACACGAGGTTGATTTCCTCGTACGTCGCGGCGCCGACAGGAAGCTGGACGGTCGCCACGCCCGGCGAGGCGACGGAGACGAAATCGGGGAGCGTGATCAGACGACGGGGCATGTTACGCGCCTCTCCGGGTCAGATGGTCAGACGGGCAGCAGGGCGCGGGCGCGCACCGCCGTGTTGCTGACGAAGTTCGTCAGGCCGAGGTTCGTCACGACCGCGAAGCCCACCAGGCCGATCATGACGCCAGCGCCGGTCCACAGGGCGCCCTCCAGCTTCTTGTTCACAGGTCTCTCCTTTCAGACCGAAATCACGTCTTCGAAGCCCGAGTTTGTCTCGGGGACGAAGTTCGGGCCGGTGCCCGGAGCGGCCGACGCGGGCAGCACCCCAGCAGCCTTTCCGGCGCGCTTGACCAGGTAGACGGCAGCGGCGCCGATCAGGGCGACGACGACACCGGAAACGAGGGTTTTTCGGGAAGGGAACACGCGGCAGGCTCCGGGTTTTTCGATCTCTCGACTACTCGGAGCGTTCCAAATCGCCGCGATTTGAAAAGCGGAAGCTTAAGGCTTTGCGGTTTACTTGATTATTTCGGTCGCGGCACCGGAAGTTCGGTCACGGTTCCGGCATTCTGAACAAGAGCGGTATAGGGCGGCAGCGTCGCCAGCCGGTCGGCCGCTGGCCCGATTTCCTTCTTGATGGTCGCGACGTCGCCGTGGTCGAACACCGGCAGATAGACCCGCAGGGCAGAGTTTCCCCGCATGTTCGCGTGAACCTGCGACGGCCGTTGCGTGATGGCCACCAGGTCGACGCCATAGTGCCGGCCGCGCTCGATCAACCCCTGCACCGCCGGTGACAGGGTGCCCCGGCTCGGCAAGGCCCCGGAGGCTTCGTCCAGGACGATCAACAGGCGTTGTCCGTTGCCTTTCTTGAAGAACGGCGCCTGAGCCTGAAAGGCCATCCGCGCCACCACGTCCGCCGCCTCCTGATAGCGCCCGTCCGGCGGCCGGTAGATGGCAAGGCGACCGCGCTTCTTGCCGCCCATCCACGCCGCAACGTCCGCCATGCTGGCCAGCGGCGCGCCGCGCGCTTCGCGGGTCCAGTCCAGCGTCGGGTCCAGCACCAGAACGCGCGAATGCCCCGAGGCTTCGACCAGGGCGCGCGCCAGCGTGCTTTTCCCGGTCCCGCTGGCGCCAGTGATGAAGGTCCGTACGGCAAGCTCCGGCAGGTCAGTCCCGGTTGACGGTGAAGCCGGGATCGGGCGCGGCTCCGTTGTCGTTCGCCGCCGGCTTCGGCGCGGCGGTTTGCTGGGCTGCGGCGCGGCGTTCCGCGATTTCTGCTGCGACACCGGAAATCACTCCATAGGCCAAGGTCAGGTGACTTTCGATCAGGGAGAAGGCGCCGGCCGACCGCCTCAACAGACGCTCCCAGCCGCGCTTTTCCGCCAGCCGATACAGGCTGTCTGACGCCATGATCAGGCTCGCATCGGTCGGCTGAATATCAAGCGACTGGAGAGGCCCGCCGACGAACGGCGCCAGCCCCATGTTCACCAGGAAAAACCTTTGCGCGTACCACTCCCGGAATTCCTCCAGGGTCATACGGTCGGACGGCGCGGCATTCTCGTTCGCCGCCTCGCCCGGATCACCGGAAGCGCCAGAGGTTTCAGCATCCGGCTCGATCCAGTCCGGCGGCACGTCCGGAGTTTCAGCCCCGGAAAAGGCCGACGAAGCTTCCGTCGTCGTCGTTGTCATTGCTCGGTTCCTTTGCCGGAGCGGGTTGCGGCGCCTTTTCAGGCTCCAGATAGGTGGCGAGATACCGGCGCGACCAGGCGAAGCCCTGCGGCTTCACGTTCAGCCCACAATGCGCGTCGGAAATCTTGCCGTTGCACTGGAACGACACCTGGCCGTTGTCGTAGCAGCGGACTTCGACCGGTGCGCCGCAATCGACGCACCGGCCGCGCTTGTGGGTCGCCGTCACGCGTGACCGTCCGGCATGTCGAAGACTTCCGCCTCCAGGATGCGCACACGCTCGCCCAGGGCGGCGACGTGACCCAGCAGGCCGGCGAAATCCTCGCCGATCTGGTGCGCCCGCTGCGAAAGCCCGAACGGCCCGCGCTTGTGCAGCACCTCCCGCGTCTCGACGATGGAAGCGGCGATTTCGTCCAGCGGACGCAGTGCCGGCGCTTCGGCCGGCGTGGTGGTCGCATTCATGCGGCTGCCCTTTCAATGATGGCCGCGCGGAGGCTGGCGCGCGCCTCCGCGTCCATGGAGACACACTCGCGCCAGCGATGGTCAGCGATGCGGCGACGCGCGGCCGCTTCGTCGTCGGGGGTTGGTTGTCGTCGCCCGGATGCCATGAAGCGGGCGGACGTCATGCCGTGAATGGATAGCCCGTAGGTCTCGGCAAGCCACGAGACGGCACCGTCAAAGGTCCGATCCCGCACGGTCTGGATGAAGTCCGCGGTTAGATCGCGAGCGCATATCTCGCGCCATGTCCCGCCGTCGACGATGCCCACGAGACCAAGGGTTTCCCCCTCGCCGTTGATGCCCGGCAGGTCCGGCTGCGATGCAGCCGCGTCCGCGTCGTCCTGGTCTCGCCACTGGTATCGCTGGCGCAGCACCGGTGATACGCCCAGGTGCCGCGTTCCCTTGGTGGTCTTGACGTAGTGGCGGAATAACGATGCCGCCATCCGGTCGCCCCGGTCGGCATCTTCGAGAAGCTGAAACGGGGTCCGGTTGCCTTTCCGGCCGCGCTTGGCTGCATGGCCGGACAGTTCTTGCCCGGCGCCCCACTTGGCGACGTACCGCGCCACGGTCCCCGATCCGCAATCAGCGGCCACCAGGTCGATCCCGTGCTCCGGGTCCGGCGTAGGCCCGTCCCCTTCCTCGACGATATCGCCGCGACGGTTCACCCGGTCGCCGCGAATGAAGCGGGTCCATTGCTCCAGAAGCCCGAGGCGCAGCGCGGCCAGTTCCGAAGGGTCCAATCCGCCGCCGTCGATGCACAATAGCGCGTGGATGTGCGGATGCCAGCCATTGCGGCCGTGCGTGATCTCGACGGCGCGGACGAAGCCCGCAACGCGGAAGTCACCCTTGACCGTGCGGCGCCACCAGCCGGAGCCGGTCAGCTTCGCCCATGCATCCAGGACCATTGCCCGCACGTCTCGCAGCCGCTGCCCCGCCTGGTGCGGGACAGTGAGGGTCAGCAGCGCGGCACCTCCCCCTGCCTCCCCGTGCTTCGCCAGAAGCTCCGCCAGTTCATCACAGCGCTTCGCGGCGATTTTCTGAGCGCACACCGGGCAAGCCCATATGCTGCCGCAGGTGCGGACAGACCGGACCTGTACCCCTCCGCCAGCGCCCTGCCAGACCTGCACCGATCCGTCCGCCGAGACGCTTCGCCGCCCACAGTCCCGCGTCGCCACGATTGAGCCCGCGATCTGGCCCGCCCGGCGCCGCAGCCGGTGCCGACGCTGGAGCATTGTCTCCCGGTTACTGGCGGAGTTACTCCCCTCTATACCGAGAGAGGGGGAGTTTGTGGCCGGCGCGGTCACTGGATCGCCTCCGGCCCCAAGCGCGCGATCATGTGGCGCGCCACGTCGCGACCAAATGGCGTGATAGTGGCGACACGCCCGCACAGCGAAAGCTCTACAAGGCGGTTGTGGGCGAGGCAGAGCACGGACGCCTCCGAATGCGCCCCGCCCTCGCCTACATCGACAAGAGGCGCCCGGAGCGCCGCTAGCAAGGCCCGCGAAGGCCCGAGCGCTTCATCGAGCGTCTGCGGTGAGCACCAGACCACGCGAGGCGTCATGCCACCGCCTCGCGAAAGTCCGCCGGCTTGGTCGCGGCGATGGCCTGGCACTGGCCGCGCAGGTCGCCCGGCACGTCCGCCAGGTCATCCGTAAGACCGTCCGCGAAATCCTGCATCAGCGCCAGCAGGTCGCGGGCGGCGCACCGCGCGCCATAGCGCGAGTGTCGAATGGCGGCGAGGCCCCAAGGCCCCGCCTCGCTGAACCGGTACCACAGGCAGAACAGCGGCTTGTCGCCGCCGGTTGACCGGATCACGACTTCCGGGCGCGTCACAGGTCGCCGCTCCGATGGAAATTCCGCCAGCCGCGCGCGACGGCGGCAGCGATGGCCGGATGCACGGAGCCGTCGCCCGGCTTGGCATCGCGCACATCTGAAAAGGCCCCGCAGACCCACAGCGGCAGGGTCCAGCGGCTCGGATACGGCCACGATGGCAGGTGGCAATCGCCCGGCGAGAGCCGGTCACCGGCGCCATGCGCGAGGAAATGCCGGCAGGTCCGGCAGATGGCGCGCGGCGGGTCGCGGTCGAAGTGCTCTTGCAGCGACAGGAAATCATCCGGTCGGATGCCGGGCGGCGTCGGAAGGTCGCGATAGTACGGCCCCGGATGCAGGCCGGCGAAGGGGTCCGGCGCCGTCATTCTGGCACCGCCTGGCCGAAGCCTTTCGGCAGCACCACCAGGCGCTTAGGCATGTAGAAGCGGTGCCGCCATATTGCATCGGGGTAACGCCTCCACCTGCCGCCCAGGTCGCACCATACCGCGTCGCCATCTTCGACAGACAGCAGCACGGTTCGATGCTGCCCCTCTCCCTTTTCGTTCAGAGGCCATGCGAAACCGACCGTTACACGGTCATCAGGCGCGGTCACAGGGCCGTCCCTCCGAAGCTGTAATCGGTCGCATAGGTGACAGTCACGGACACGCCCAGCGCCTTGGCCCGCGCCACCGTGCGGTCGCGCCAGTCCAGCACCGCGTCGGGCTTCGCCTGGATTTCCTGCGCCTGCACCATCGCGCCGGTCTGGTCCGAGACGATGGCTTTTCCGACAGCATTCCCGCTGCGGATGCGGGTCGGGTAGATGGTGATTTCGGCCGTTGCGGCGCCGATCCCGTGCTCAATGGTCATGTTTCTGCCCTCTCACCGGCATGCTGTTGCCTCACCGGTGTCCGAGGCCGGAGAACGCTACTCGACAGCCCCGGACGCGGTGAGAGTGCCTATCACCGACAGGCAAGAGGCAGGGTTGCCGACGCTTCGCGCGACGGTCAACCGCCTAACGCTTAATGGCACTTCACGGCCTATACTTGCGCCCGGTGAGAGACGGAGGCCGGCATGCAAGGTTTTATTCCTTGGCTCATGGACGCGGCGCGAGAACGGCAGGGGTTGCGGTCTGACCGCGCCTTGGCACGACATATAGGCGCGCATCATTCTGCACCGACGCCATGGCGGGCGGGCTATGTGATCCCGAGCGACGAAGCGATCCTAAAGCTTTGTATTTGCGCGGATTTTCCGCCGCAGGCCGCGTTCCTGGCAGCCAATATGTTGCGGGCCGGAGGCAAGCCGGCCGCGATATATGGTGAGATGGCGCGCGCACTCGGGTTCGACCTGGAGCGGCTGACCGGACTACATTCCGACACCCGGAACGCGGCGTGAACGAATAAACGCTAAGTTGTTGCGCGGTATATATTATGCGGAGTAAGCGGCCATGCGAATAAAAGCCGCCCGTTTGTTGTCAAAGACTTGGCCGGTTGCGGCCACATTTCAGAGGGGAACGGAATGCCACGCGAACGCACCGATTTGATAAGACAGGAAATTGCGCGCGACACCGGGCTGGCCGGTGCGGAGGTCGAAGCCTTGCTCGATCTGGTCTCTATCGTGACACGCCTAAGACAACATTCCGAATACATCATGAATTCGGCAGAGACGGCATTGCAGAACGCCCGCGCCCTTCGCCAGCGTCAATCGGAATTGTCGACCATCATTAGTGAATACATCGACACCGGCATATTACCGAATACCGCCGCTTTACTTGGCATCGACCGCCGAACCGCCGACTATCTCGCCCGGCGCAAGCTTCGCGAAATGCGCAAGGCCGAAGTCTACAGAAAGCATTTGACAATTATGCAATTGGCCGGGCGCGGCTGGCGCAACGCCCGCATCGCGGACACTGTCGGGTGCCACCCCTCGCACGTGTCCCGCGTGATCTCGCAGCGCCTCGGGCGCATTCCAAAAAGTCGGGCGAATTTATAGACGACTTTATGGAACCGTTCCGGGCTGCAAACGATCCATGAAAAAAGGCGCCGAGGGCGCCTTTCCTCCGTGCCTTGAAGGATCCTGCCAACCACGGCGGAAACCCGGCTACAGGCCGGGGTCCGCCACGCACTGGCCATCGGGCGTCAGTATCTGACCACCGCCACAGACGGCGACGATCACGCCACCGCCCGAGGCCGAACCGGACGAACCGGAACCCGAACCCTCGCCGCCGGCATCGGTCGATGATCCGCCGGTGCCGGCGCCGGCCGAAGCGCCACCGGACGGCCCGAGCGCCAGAAGGAAGGCATCATCGGCAGACGTGCTGGCGCCGGTGAACCGTAGCGGCTCGATGCTGGCGGACGGCAGGGCAGCAGGCACGGCGGCAGCGTCGCCCCGGAGCGTGCGCCATGCCAGCACCGCCCCGAGGCCGACCACCGCCACCAATACCCAAGCCGCCGGCTTCACTGTTTCGGGACCGTCCCGGCGAGCGGCTCGTTGGTGAGGCCGCGCAGCACCATGTTGCCGATGCCCAGGCCGATAGCGACCTCCTGTTCCGTGAATACGTGCCCGAACGGGCCATCGACACCGAAAAGGCCGGCCGCGAGGCCCAGGACGTTGAACCACAGGGTCTTGCTCTTGAGCCAGTTCTTACCCATCCCGTCTACCTCCGACGTTTGCGGCTCCGGCGTTTCGCCGAAGCCTTCACCACCGCCCCACCCTTCGTGAGCCGATATCCCTTTTTCAGCCGGCCGGAGCCGGCGCGTCCCTTGGCCATTGTCACGTCCTTTTCGGTTCCAGATTGGTGATCCGGCGTTCGTGGTCCTGGTGCCCCTGGGTGAGCATCCCCAGCCGGTTCCAGATGGCGCCGAGGCCGACGACGTTCAGCACCCCGAACAGGGCGATCATGGCTTCAGCCGTGCTCACAGCGCCCTCCCCGCCAGCGTCCAGGCGCCATAGAGCGCGAGCCCGCCGGTCGCGAGGCCGGCGACACGCGCCACCGGCGTTGCATCCGGCGACACCACCAGGCAGGACAGGCGCCCGAGCGCGACGCCCGCGACCATTCCGACACCGGCGGCGATCAAGAGCGGCATCACACCACCCCCGAGGCCGAATAGAAGCGGTGCAGCCCCACATCCCCGAGCCGCGCCATTTTCGTGGTGAATGCAGGCGCCGGTATCGTGGTCGCGTGGTAGTGGTCCGCGCCGCGCACCATCGCCGGAACCTCCGACAGATTGCCCGCGATCACCACGCGGCCCACAAGGTCCAGCGCCGCGCGATAGTGCGGGTCCGCCGTGGTGACAGCGAGCGTCGCGCGCCGGTTCGGATCATCACCATTCCAGACACTGAACTGGAACGGCGCGAGGCAGACGCCGCGCAGCGTCGGCCCGCCATAGATGCGCCCCTGTGCGGCGCGATTGGCGATCACATGGGCAACGGCAGCCATGCCGCGGCGCCCCTCGCCCCTCGCCTCGCCCCATACCGTCCGCGCGACGATCTCCACTTCGGAGCGGAGCCGCAGCGTGTCCATTGTCAGCGGCGCGGCCGACACCGGCGCGCTTTCGGTCAACGGATCGAAGAACAGGAAAGCGTCCGCCACCGGCGCGGCCGGGTTGACCGGGTCCGGCGCACGCGTCACCGGGACCGGCAGGAAGGACGGCAGGTCGTTGTCATTGGCGACAGCCGGGATCAC
This sequence comes from Alphaproteobacteria bacterium, assembly GCA_030428915.1. Lineage (GTDB taxonomy): Bacteria > Pseudomonadota > Alphaproteobacteria > Rhodobacterales > Rhodobacteraceae > Albidovulum. The sequence goes on from JAUIDM010000112.1 coordinate 9,613, forward strand.
GGTGAAACCCTGTCCCTGCCGCTGCACCTGGCGCAGCACGATCACGCCTCCGGCCAGCACCAGAAGCCCGGCAATTGCCATCGCCTCGCGGTCACTCATCGGCCGGTTCCTCCGGCGGGAAGGTCACGCGCGGCACGAAGTCGTCGCCCCACTCCGGCCATTCAACCGGCTCGCCCGCCAGAAAGGCCGACCGGGTGCAACCGCCATCGGAATAGAGCCCGATTTGCAGCACCATCCGGCCGCGCGAAACCGTGATCTGGCCAGTCGGCTCAGAGGACGGTGAGGGAGTACCAAAAGTGGTCATCATTGCCGTTCAGATTGTGGACAAGGAAAACGCCGAAGCCGGCCGGAACAACGAGGTTGTTGACCTCGAAATAATTGAGCGTCAGCGGCGCCGTGGCGCCGGTGCCGTCCAGCCAGCCAAGGACCGTCATGTTGCCGATGTTCGTAAAGGCCAGCGTCGGCACGGTCGGGTGATAGCCGAACTGCATCTGTCCGGTTTTGACGTAGCAACGGGCGTGGTTGATGCGGACGCCATTGACGTTCGCGGCGGCCGAAACAAGCGTCGTCGTGGTGCCGGAACTGGTCGGGCGCAGGTGGCCCACCACGTCGCCGCCGACCACAATCGACCGCTGTTCAGCCGAGACGATACCGCTTTGCGTGGCCGAACCGCGCGTGTCCAGGAACGCGCCCTCTCCGGCCATCATAAGGATGGTGATTTCGGCCGCGCCGTCGTTGCGGAAGGTCACGCGGTCAATCGGGCCACGCTGCCCACGCTGGTACGTGATGCCCTGGGCGCCCCACAGCGTCGGCTCCGCGCCATTCAGCCCGAACCGGAATTCGCCATCGGCCCGGTAGAAGGTCACGAAATCGTCGTCCAGCCCCCGCACCGTGAACACCTGGCCCGGCGCCAGAACGATGCGATGCTCGTTTGCCCTCGCCATACTTACCCCCGTGCCAGTGCCGGCCGCAGCACCCATGCCACGCCGACCACCATTCCCGCGATCACAGCGAGGCGAAGAACCTGCGTCTGATCCGATGCGGCCCGCGCGATCTGGAGCGCGAGCGTTCCCACGTCCTGAGCCGACACAACCGCCTGGCTCGCCAGTTCCGTTGCCGACGCGACCGCGTTTTCATCCCTGAAATTCGCCAACAGGTTGCCCGAGCCGGTTTCCTGCGTGATCAGCACGCCGCCGGGGCCGACGATCTGCCGGCTGTCAACCTGCGTGGTGGACGATTTCGAGCTACCGAAGGCCACGGCACAGCCTCCCGTCGCCATCTTCCCGCCAGCCGCGGTTTAAGGCGATGCGCCGCAGGCCGGGACGGCCCGTCTCGAAGATCACCCGCGACAGCCCGAGGCGTCGGCCGATGGCGTCAAAGAAGGCTTCGGCCGGGTCGATGCAGCGCCGGCCGTGCATGGCCATCACATGCAGCGCATCGGCTTCCGCACGCACCAGCACGGCGCCGTGACCGAAGCTCGCGCGCCAAACGAAAAGGCCGGCATTCCCGAGCGCCGCTTCGGCTTCCCACAAGGCCAAAGCCAACGGCGCACGCTCACCGAGGGTCGCGGCGGCCGGCGCCAGCTTGTCCCGTATCTTGTC
>JAUIDM010000506.1 GCA_030428915.1 Alphaproteobacteria bacterium
CACGGGCTTCTGTGTCCCGTGGACGGTCTTTTCGTCCTGATCCTTGTTGGCAATTTGCCAGAGCGTCGTCTGCTTGCGGTCTCCCGCCCAGTGCCCCTTGCCGGACTTGCGCACGGCATACCAGCAGTTGTGTGTGACCAGACCGTCGGCGATGTAGTGCTGGTCCTTATCAACATCCATCGAGTAGACCGGCCCGCTGAACGGCGCAGCATCGTTGCCCGTGACAGTCACCCACTCGAAGTCTTCCCCGCAAGTTGGCATCGGTATCTGATGAAGGCCGGCGACAAGGTTGCAGGCGCGCACCTGGCGGACTGCCTGCCGCGAGAACATCAGATTGTCAGATGCTGAGATGAAAGGATGCGCGCGCTCGAGCCGGTGATCCCGCATCAACAGACTCGCCCTAGCATCGAGAGCAGGCAGGTCCAGAGCAGCGTAGATGCCGTTGATCATCTCGGATGACCGGTGGTTCGCTGAATTCCACTGGTCGACCTCCCAGTGGGTGGTCGGAATGCCATATTTGCAGGAGAGCGTCTGCTCGGCACATTGGGCGAGGCAGGCCGAAGGGTACGTTGCGACGATCCACGCCTCGTCGGCCTTGTTGTCAGACAACCGCGTCGCGAGCCCGAAGCCCCTGGTGTTAAAGAGGCTAACCCGGCCGACGCGCCACCAGTCCCCACGCCGCATCAGATAGACGACCTGCGTGCCCGCGGCCTCTGCGTTCAGGCGGGCAGAGAATCGGTGCCCGGCCGTCGTGCGCGTGACCCGGCCTGCGGCGGCGATCGTGTGCATCAGGCCATCATAATGTCGCTTGCCGAACCGGGTGACCTTGCGCCCACGGCGCCGGATTACACTTTCGTAAGAATTGTATGAGACGACGTGGTCGCCCTCTCGAAGCGTTTCAATCGGCACGGAAGCGATCTGGGCGGGTTGCGATCCGGCACCCCGCTCCACCACCTTCCAAACCATCGTGCCCGCGGGTTGGCAGGGCTCGTGCTGCCAGTGATAATCCCCGCGGCTCAGAACCAGCCGATCCTTGGCCCAGATGATCTGGGACCGGATGGTGAAGCCCGCGACCTCAAGGCTTTCCGCCACGGTCGCCGCGTGCAGCGCGCCATGCCAGACATAGGCGACATCGCCGGGAAACAGGGCCCAGGCTTCGCGCCAGTCAGCGCGATCATCATTCAGCACCTTGCCCGTGCGCTTGGTCTTGGCCGCGCCAGCCTCGTTGCGCCAGCCCGGGTCGTAGTCCACCCCGTAGGGCGGATCTGTGCACATCAAGAGCGGTTTGACCGTGCCGAGCAGGCGCTCGACATCCGTGGCCACCGTGCTGTCGCCGCAGAGCAGCCGGTGATGGCCAAGGATCCAAAGGTCTCCGGGGCGACTGATCGGATCCTCGGGGGGTTCCGGAACATCGTCCTCGCCCTCCTGCGGGCCGCTGCCGGCATCGAGGCTGGACATCAGCGCGTTCAATTCGTCATCTGTGAAGCCCGTCAGCCCGAGATCGAAATCCGCCTCCAGCAGGTCGGCCAGTTCGAGGTTCAAGAGGTCCTTGTCCCATTCGGCATTCTCACTGGAGCGGTTGTCCATGATCCGGAACGCGCGCGCCTGGCTGACTGTCAGGCCCTTGGCGACATGCACCGGCGCGGTCTTGAAGCCGAGTTTGCGTGCGGCTTCCAGCCGCGTGTGCCCGGCCAGAACGACCATGGCCTCGTCCACCACGATAGGCTGGCGCCAGCCGAATTCCCGGATCGAGGCCGCGACCGTCGCGATCGCCTCGGCATTGCGCCGCGGGTTGCGCGCATAGGGAATGATCTGCTCAAGCGGCAGGTCGACGACGTCCATGGCGATGTCCTTGGGGATGCTTGATGCGCGAACCCGGGCTCCGCAAAGCGAAACGGGTCTGAGGCCCAAAGCGAAATGGGGTCCGACCCCCGTTTCGGTTCAGGCGTGCTTTGTCAGGCCGTCAGGCCCATGTTTTCTTGGGGTTCGGCGCAAAACGAAACGAAACGGGTGTTTTCAGGGGTGTCACTGGGAAACCCTCGCGCCTCGCCCCCCCGAATACGGTTACAAACAGGAAGGACCCGTTTAATTTCAATGGGTTAAGAGGCGCGACCCGATGGACGGAGACAGTTTTTTCGGACAACCGGCCGCCATTTGCACCCCCACAAACCCGTTCAAACCGACACGGCGCTCGCAGCCACACG
>JAUIDM010000507.1 GCA_030428915.1 Alphaproteobacteria bacterium
CATTTCGCTTTCCGCCCTCGCCCTTATCGCCGCCCCGGCCTTCGCCGCCGAGAATCCGATGGTCGGCGGTGCCGCAATGTATGACAGCAAGAACATCGTCGAAAACGCCGTGAACTCGGCCGATCACACGACGCTGGTCGCTGCTGTACAGGCTGCGGGCCTGGTGGAGACTTTGTCTGGCGAAGGCCCGTTCACCGTCTTCGCCCCGACCAACGATGCCTTCGGCATGCTCGCCGCCGGAACGGTCGAGGATCTTCTGAAGCCCGAGAACAAGGAAACCCTGACCAAGGTCCTGACCTGTCATGTCGTGGCCGCAAACGCGATGTCGGACGCGATTGCGGGGATGATCGCCGACGATGGCGGCAAGCACCCGGTCCCGACGGTCGGCGGCTGTACGCTTCAGGCCACGATGGACGGTGAGCAGATCAAGCTGGAGGACGAACGCGGCCGGGTCGCGACTGTCACCATCGCCGATGTGAAGCAGTCGAACGGCGTCATCCACGTCATCGACACCGTGCTCCTGCCGGCTATGTGACGACTTCCTGCCGATACGAATGCAGGGCGCCCCTAGGGGCGCCCTGTTTCATGGTCGTCGGCCGTAATCAGGGGATCTGTGCCCCCGAACGCCCTTAATTGCCCGAATTCTGCTCTGCCTCAATAGCCCGCCACTTGGCGACGTTCGCGTTGTGCTCGTCCAGCGTCTCGGCAAAGGCATGTCCGCCCGTACCGTCGGCCACGAAGAACAGGAACGGCGTGTCATCGGGGTTAAGCGCGGCGGCAATGCTCTCGCGGCCCGGGTTGGCGATGGGAGTAGGTGGCAGACCGTCGATCACATAGGTGTTGTAGGGCGTTCGCCCCCGCAGTTCGCTCTGGCGCAGTCCGCGCCCAAGGACGCCCTGCCCCTTCGTGATGCCGTAGATCACCGTCGGGTCGGTCTGCAGCTTCATCCCCTGATCCAGCCGGTTGAGGAAGACACTTGCCACCCTCCCTCGCTCCTCCGGCACGCCTGTCTCCTTCTCGACGATGGAGGCCATGATCAGCGCCTCCTCCGGGGTCGCGTACGGCAACCCGTCCGCCCGCGCGGCCCAAAGATCGGCGAGTATGGCCTCCTGCCGCCGCTGCATCTCGGCCAGAAGTTCGCCCCGGTCGGACCCGCGCACGACCTCGTAGCTGTCGGGGGCAAGTTTCCCCTCGGCGGGCACCTCGCCCGTCTCGCCCGACAGGAACTCCGCCCGTTTCAGTGCCTCGACGATCTGCCAGCTCGTTGCGCCCTCGGCCAGCGTGATGCGGAACCGCACCGCAGCGTCCTCCGCCCGTTCGACATAGGCATCCGGGGCGGCCTCAGTCGCGGGGTCGAATTTCGCCACCTCCTGATAGCGGTTCGACACCGGGTCAAGCTCGCGCACAACAACATCGGCACCGTTCACGCCAATGCGGAAATTCACCTCGGTTCCGCAGGTCGACTGGCCGCTGCCGGTGATGGCTTCGACGATCTCGGCCATCGACGCGTTGGGCGAGATGAGGAACGACCCGGCCTTGAGGCTGCCCGCCTTGTCCTCGTAATCCGCACCGACGCGAAAGATATAGGCAGAGGTCACGGCGCCCTGACCGGCAAGATCGCCGGCGACGCCGCGCAGGCTCGCCCCGCTCTCCACGCGGTAGCAGATCGCCTCGGCCAGAGGTCCCGGCCCGTTATATTGCCGTTGCCCCCACGCCACGAGAGCTGCCGCTGCCACCAGCAACACGATGGCGACGGTCAGGAAGTTGGAGGCTATGTTGCGCCACATCAGTCCGCCACCCGGCCGACCACGAGCGATGCGTTGGTGCCGCCAAACCCGAACGAATTCGACAGTGCTACGTTGATCTCGCGCTTGACCGCCTTGTTCGGCGCCAGACCCAGCTTCGGTTCCACGGCCGGATTGTCGAGGTTGATCGTCGGCGGCGCGACCTGGTCGCGGATCGCAAGGATGCAGAAGATCGCCTCGACCGCACCCGCCGCGCCCAGAAGGTGGCCAATCGAGGACTTGGTCGACGACATCGTCGCCTTTGCTGCCGCATTGCCCATCAGCCGCTCGACCGCGCCAAGCTCGATCGTGTCGGCCATGGTCGAGGTGCCATGCGCGTTGATATAGTCGACCTGGTCCGGCGTGATCCCGGCCCGATTCAGCGCGGCCTGCATGGAG
>JAUIDM010000113.1 GCA_030428915.1 Alphaproteobacteria bacterium
CACCCTCGGTCATAGGGTTGCCGTCATAGCTCAGCACCTGTCCGATCAGCAGATCCGCCATGTGTCCCGCCTTCGCAATTCCGTTGCCAGCGCAGTCTAAGCATATGACGGGCGCGGGGGAATCCGCCCTTTGCCCCTGTTTCTTTGAAACACCTTCCGATAATGTCGCGGTAATCACGCGGGGGGCAGCATGGCGGAAATCGAGGAAGAGGCCGTCGAACGGGACGAGGACGACTATTCCCTCGATCCCGAGGTCGTCGACTCGATCCTCGAAGCGGTTGAGGCGGGCAACGCTGCGTCCATCGACGAGTTAATGGAGCCCTTGCACGCGGCCGACATCGCCGACCTTTTCGAACAGATCGGCACGGCCGATCGGGCCGCGCTGATCGGTCTCTGGTCGCGCGGGATCGACGGCGAAATCCTGTCGGAGCTCGACGAATCGATCCGCGAGGAAGTGATCGAGCTTCTGCCGCATGAGGTCCTGACCGAGGCGGTGCGCGAGCTGGATTCGGACGATGTCGTCGACCTGATCGAGGATCTGGAAGAACCGCAGCAGGAACGTATCCTTGGCGCGCTGGAAGACAGCGACCGGGCAGCCGTCGAACAGTCGCTGACCTATCCCGAATACTCCGCAGGCCGCCTGATGCAGCGCGAGGTGGTGACCGCGCCCGAGCATTGGACTGTGGGCGAGGCCATTGATTTTCTGCGAAACGCAAAGGAGTTGCCGGATCAGTTCTACCACATGATCCTGATCGATCCGCGCTGGCATCCGACGGGTTACGTGACGCTGGGCAAGCTGCTGTCGTCCAAGCGGGCGGTCAAGCTGACCGATATCGCCGAGGACAGTTTCCGCACGATCGACGTGTTGGAGGATGAGGGCGATGTTGCCTATGCCTTCAACCAGTACCACCTGATCTCGGCCCCCGTGGTCGATGAGAATGAGCGTCTCGTCGGCGTCATTACCATCGACGACGCAATGGCCGTGCTGGACGAGGAACATGAGGAAGACATCCTGCGTCTGGCCGGTGTGGGCGAGGGCTCGCTCTCTGACAGTGTGGTGGAAACGACCAAGCAGCGGCTGCCCTGGCTGGCCGTTAACCTCGTGACGGCCATTCTCGCATCGGTCGTCATCGCCCAGTTCGAGGGGGTGATCGCTCAGATCGTGGCGCTCGCCGTGCTCATGCCCATTGTCGCCTCGATGGGTGGCAATGCGGGCACGCAAGCGCTGACGGTCGCGGTGCGGGCCATCGCCACACGCGACCTCACCGGGTCGAACGTGTGGCGGGTCGTGCGGCGCGAGGCGGCAGTGGGCTTGGTCAACGGAATCATCTTCGCCGTCGTGATGGGGGCGGTCGGCTGGATCTGGTTCGGGTCGGGAATGATCGGCGTCGTGCTGGCTGCCGCAATGGTGGTCAATCTGGTCGTTGCCGGGCTCGCCGGTATCCTTGTGCCCGTGGCACTGGAAAGGGCAGGCGTGGACCCGGCGCTGGCCTCAGGCGCTTTCGTGACGACGGTGACCGATGTGGTCGGGTTCTTCGCCTTCCTCGGACTGGCGGCGATGGTGCTTTTGTGACGTTGACGGATGTGAAGAAAGACGCGCGGGCGGAGGCTTTCGCCCGGCGCAAGGTGGCATTCGCGGCCCGCGCGGCCGGGGATTCCGACCGGCTGAAGGCGGTATTGGCCGGGCATGCGGACAAGGTGCTGGCGGGCTACATGCCGATGCGGACGGAAATCGACTGCCTGCCGGCAATGGCGGCCCATCAGGGGCCGGTGGGCGTACCGGTGATCCTGGCCGCGTCGACGCCCCTGAAGTTTCGCACCTGGAACGCGGATGCAGTTATGGTCGCGGGCGCGTTCGGCGCACTCATCCCCGAAGCCGGTGACTGGGTGGAGCCCGACGTGCTGATCGTGCCGCTTCTGGCCTTTGACCGGCGCGGCTACAGGCTGGGATACGGCGGCGGTTTCTACGACCGGACTCTGGAAGGGTTGCGGGCCCGCAAGTCGGTGACGGCCATCGGTTTCGCATTTGCCGCGCAGGAAGTTGATGAGGTGCCAATCGAGCCGACGGATCAGGTACTGGATCTGATCGTGACCGAAAAGGAAGTGTTTCGCCCCGGCTTCTGAAGGAGGGATTCCGGTCGGGCAGGGGCCGTAAAAACCCGGACCCTCCGGAAATTTCATCAAACGACCATTTGCGGACGGGGGGGATGGGCCGCCGCATGGGACGCCGCGTGCACCTGCAATCCCGAACCCAACAGCGCCCGCGGGCCGTGTCAGCCCCACATCATCCAAAGCGCGGTTCCCGCCAACACTGCCCCGAACCCGGAATTCAGTCTGCGCGCGCTTGCCCCGTCGCGGAACAGGCGGGCAAACCGGTCGCCTGCCATCGTGTATAGAGAAAAGGCAATCAGGTTGTTGACCGTGAAAATGGTCGCGATGGTCAGGACCTGCCGCAGCCGGTCTTCCCCGGGGCCGAGGAACTGCGAGAGCATCAGCGCGATGATCACCCAGGCCTTCGGGTTCATGAGCAGCAAAATCAAACCGTCATACCATCCTGCGCGTCGCGGTTCTGGCGCGTCGCCGACGATCGCAGTGCCGAGAAAACCATAAGCGAGGTGGAGCACATAGAGCCCGCCCGCGATCCGGATGGCCCGCATCAGCCCGTCGTTGCCGGCGGCGATTTCCGCATAGCCAAAACCCATGGCGACAGTCAGGGCCCAGGTCGCGAGGTGATAGCCAGCGTTGGCAGAAAGCGTCGCGCGAAACCCGAACCGCGCCCCGGCTGCCGCGAAGAACAGGTTGCCCGGCCCAGGGCTGTAGGCGAGCGGGAAGAGAAAGAGGAGAAGAGCGATAAAGTCGGGCATCAAACGATCCACCGTTGCTGGTGCTTCGGTATCGCCGCTCTACGGCCAACCGGGCGACCCGGTTCCTGCGCTTTCGCGGCCCTTGCTCTTGGCCCGGCGGCGGCTTACGCAGGGCGCATGAAAATTCTATTTCTCGGCGATGTTGTGGGGCGGACGGGCCGCGCGGGTATCACCCAGCGCTTGCCCGGATTGCGCGCGGATTGGGGCCTCGATTTCGTCGTCGTCAATGGCGAGAACGCCACCTCGGGGGCGGGGCTGTCGGCGGCCCATGCCAAGGCGCTTCTGGAGGCCGGGGCAGATTGCGTCACGCTTGGCGATCATGCCTTTGATCAGAAGGACATGCTGTCGTTCATCGAGACGGAGCCGCGTATCCTGCGGCCGCTGAACTATGCCAAGACCGCGCCGGGAAAGGGCGCACGGGTGTTCGATGCGAAGGGCGGGCGCAAGGTGCTTGTGGCGCAGGTCCTGGGGCAAGTCTTCATGAAGCGCCCCTTCGACGATCCGTTTTCCGCCATCGAGACGGTACTGAAGACCCATCCGCTCGGCGGGGCGGTACAGGCCTCTATCGTGGAGATCCACTGCGAAGCGACAAGCGAGAAGATGGGCATGGGGCATTGGTGCGACGGTCGGACAAGCCTTGTCGTCGGCGCCCATACCCATGTCCCGACGGCGGACGCCCAGATTCTACCCGGCGGCACGGCGTTTCAGGCCGATGCGGGCATGTGCGGCGACTACAATTCGGTGATCGGCATGGAAAAACTGGAACCGATGCGGCGCTTCGTGACCGGCATGCAAAAGGACCGCTTTACGCCCGCAGGTGGCGAGGCGACGCTTTGCGGCACTTATGTCGAGACCGACGACCGTACCGGCAAGGCCCTCAAGGTGCGGATGATCCGGGTCGGCGGGCGGTTGGAAGAGGCACGGCCCTGATGCAGGCGCGCTGGCTGTTTGCCGTCCTCATCGTGATCGGGACAAGCTGGGGCCTGACGACGCCTCTTGCCAAGTTCATCATCCTCGGCGGGTATCGCCATTTTGGCATCATTTTCTGGCAACTTGTCATCGCCAGCCTGATGCTTGGCGGCTGGTTGGCGCTTCGGCGGCGGACCCTTCCAATTCACCGCGCGGCCCTCATCCGATATGGCTTCATCGCGGTAATGGGCACGATCCTTCCCAACGCCGCCTTTTTCTACGCACAGGAAGGCCTGCCCGCGGGTCTGGTCGCGGTGTTCATCGCTCTCGTGCCGATGTTCGCCCTGCCGCTGGCGCTGGTGCTGGGGTTGGAGCGACCGGAGCCTCTGCGCCTTCTCGGCATTCTCGCGGGCCTTGCGGGCATCCTCATGATCGTTCTGCCGGAAGCGAGCCTGCCCGACAGGGCCGCCCTGGCCTTCGTGCCCGTGGCGCTGGCCTGCGCCTTCTTCTATGCGGCCGAGGCAGCCGGGCTCGGCAAGCTCGGACCGGCCGGGCTCGGCCCGGTCGAGCTTCTGGCCGGGGCCTCGCTTGTGGGACTGGTCCCGGCGCTGGTGCTGGCGCTGCTGACCGACAGCTGGATCACGCCCGCCCTGCCGCTGACCCGTGCCGACGCGGCCCTGATAGCAACGGCGGCGATCCATGCGGTGGCCTATGCAGGCTATGTCTGGGTGGTCGGCCATGGCGGCGCGGTCTTCGCAGCGCAGGTAAGCTATCTGGTGACAGGAACGGGCGTGCTCTGGTCGATGCTGATCCTTGGCGAACGCTATTCGATCTGGGTCTGGGGCGCGCTCGGCGTCGTGTTCCTTGGTCTTTTCCTCGTACAGCCCCGACCCGCGCGGCGGGATGACAGCGTCCTTGCCCTGCCCATGGGGGAAGGTAATATCGCACTTCATGACATGCAGGATCATTGAATGATCGACCTACCCCTTTCGGCTGACGGCCGGGCGATATTCACGCTGCTGATCGTTCTGGGCATGTTCGTCATGTTTGTGCGCGAACGCTACCCGGTGGAGGTTGTCGCCATTGGCGGTGCGGCGCTCTGCCTTGTCTTCGGCCTCCTGCCCTACGAATTGGGGTTGCAGGCGCTGACCAATCCCGCGCCCTGGACGATCACCGCGATGTTTCTGATCATGGGGGCGCTCGTGCGCACGGGCACGCTGGAGTGGCTGACCCAGACGGCCGAGGCCAATGCCGATCACCGCCCGACCGTCACACTGGTCATTCTCTTCGGCTTCGTGGCTCTGGCATCCGCCTTTCTCAACAATACGCCGGTCGTTGTCGTGATGATCCCGGTCATGGTCTCCATCGCGCGGCGGCTGAACGTGTCGCCGTCCAAGCTGCTCATCCCGCTTTCCTATGCCGCGATTCTTGGCGGTACGATGACGTTGATCGGGACCTCGACCAACCTTCTGGTCGACGGGGTGGCGCGCAGCTCCGGCATGGACCCGTTCACCATCTTCGAGATCACGCCCCTTGGTGCGATACAGGTCTTCATCGGGATGGTCTATGTCGCGGTGATCGGCCGGCGGCTTCTGCCCGACCGGCAGTCCATGGGGGTGATGCTCGCTGACCGGCGCAAGCTGAAGTTCTTTACCGAAGTGGCTTTGCCCGAGGACAGCAAGCTGGTCGGTCAGCCCGTTCTTGAGGTCGATCTGTTCAAACGCTCCGGCGTGCGGGTGATCGATGTGCTGCGCGGCGATGCGTCGTTGCGCCGCGATCTGTCGCCCGTGGTTCTGCAGGCTGGCGACCGCGTGGTGCTGCGTACGGAAATGGCCGAACTTCTCGGCATGCAGGACAACCGCGATATCCGGCTGGTGGACAAGCTTTCCTCGATCCAGACCGAGACGGTGGAAGTGCTGATCTCGCCCGGCTGCCGGATGATCGGACGGTCGCTCGGCGAACTGCGCCTCCGCCGCCGTTACGGTGTCTATCCGCTGGCCGTGCATCGGCGGAACCAGAATATCGGCCGCCAATTGGACGATCTGGTCGTCGTCGTTGGCGATACGCTGCTTCTCGAAGGCGCGCCCGAGGATATTCAGCGGCTTGCCGCCGACATGGACCTCCTCGATGTGTCGAAACCTACGGTCAAGGCCTACCGGCGCAAGATGGCGCCTGTGGCTTTTGGGGTGCTGGCAGGCATCGTGATGCTGTCCGGCCTTGGCATCGCGCCAATTCTGGCACTCTCCATCGTCGGTGTCGCCGTGGTGCTGCTCACCCGCTGCATAGACGCGGAAGAGGCGTTCTCCTTCATCGAGGGGCGGCTCTTGGCGCTGATTTTCTCAATGCTCGCGGTGGGGGCTGCCCTTGACGATACCGGGGCGGCACGGCTTCTTGTCGGCTGGATTAGCCCGGCCCTGACTGACCTGCCGCCGCAACTGGTGATCCTTGCGGTCTACCTGCTGGCGATGGTCCTCACCGAGATCGTGTCGAACAATGCGGTCGGCGTGATCTTCACGCCGGTGGCCATCGAGCTTGGCCATTCGCTGGATCTTGACCCACGCGGCCTGGTCGTGGCGGTGATGTTTGCGGCCTCGGCCGCGTTCTCAACGCCTATCGGATATCAGACCAACATGCTCGTCTACGGCCCGGGCGGATACCGGTTTACCGACTATCTGAAGGTCGGCATCCCCTTGAACCTGACCCTCGCCATGACTGCTAGTTTCCTGATCCCGCTCTTCTGGCCATTATGATCTACCTCAACGGTGAGACGCCAGCGGCGTCATGCCTTTCCTGAGGAGCAGGGCCTTCTACCCCCTCTTGCCGCGTGCGCGGCAATTCACCCCCGAGAGTATTTCGCGACAGAACGTGGAGGAGGCCTTTTCACTTTCTGTCCGTAAATACTCCCGCGCGGAACGCGCCTGAGTGGCGGCGGGGAACCCGACGCCGCAAGGCATGTCGTCGCGCCGGAACGGTGCGTCCTGGTGCTCAGAGCGGCCAGACGAGAAGGATCATCGGGAGGGCGACCGCGATGACGAGGATCTCCAGCGGCAGGCCCATGCGCCAGTAGTCGCCGAACTCGTAGCCGCCAGGTCCGAGGATCAGCATATTGTTCTTGTGCCCGATCGGCGTGAGGAAGGCCGAGGAGGCCGCGACCGCCACGGCCATCAGGAACGGGTCCGGTGAGGCATTGAGCGCTGTCGCCATCGCAATGCCAACGGGGGCGGCGACGATGGTCGTCGCGGTGTTGTTGAGCACATCCGACAAAGTCATCGTCACGACCATCAACACCAGAAGCGCCACCCAGGCCGGGGCACCCGAAGTCAGTGCGACAAGACCGCCTGCGATCAACTGCGTGCCGCCCGAGCCTTCCAGCGCCGAACCGAGCGGGATCATCGAGCCCAGAAGAACGATGACCGGCCATTCGATGTGATCGTAGATCTCCGACAGGGGCAGGATGCCGGTTGCGACATACCCGATGGCAACGGCCCCCAATGCGACCGGCAGGTCAATGAGGCCGATGCTCGCAGCCGCGACCGCGCCTGCAAAGATTGCGATGGCGGTCCAGCTATGCGTCTCCTTGGTCACGGCAAGTCCGCGTTCAGCCAGCGGCAGGCATCCGAGCCAGTCCACCACATCGTCGGCCGTGTCGGCCGGCGCCAGCAGAAGCAGGATATCGCCGGCGCGGATTTTCGCCTTGCGAATCGGCCCGCTTACCCGTTGGCCGCGCCGAGAAATGCCCATCAGCGCGGTGCGGTGACGCCAGATCAGACCGACTCCCTCGATCGTCTTGCCACGGATGCGGGCATCGGTCGGCACGACCGCCTCGACCATCGCATAGCCCGCCTTTTCAGCCTCCAGATAGTGCTTGCGGCGATGGTCGGCGAAATCGAGCCCGAGCGCCGCGCGGAATTCGTCGAGCGGTTCGGCCGCGGCCTCGACCAGGATGACGTCGCCCGGCTCGAGTTCGGTATCGCGCGCCGCGCCGTAGCGCCGCTTGTCACCGCGAACAAGCGCCATGACCGCGACCCCGGCCTTGTCGCCTTCGTCATAGAGCTTGCCCATGGTCTGGCCCGACAGTTTTGTATCCTCGGGCAAGGTCAGTTCGGCGATATAGGCCGCTGTCTCTCGCGCGCCATCGCTTTCCTCGCGATGTGGAATGAGGCGCCAGCCGACGAGCGCCACAAAGGCAAGGCCGGCGAGGGCCACGACCCCACCCACCGGCGCGAAATCGAACATGGCGAAACTTTCACCCAGCGCATCCTCGCGTATCGTCGCGATGATGATGTTGGGCGGTGTGCCGATCAGGGTCACCATGCCGCCGAGGATGGTGGCGAAGGAAAGCGGCATGAGCGATAGGCCGGGCGCGCGACCTGCCTTGCGCGCGCTTGTTACATCGACGGGCATCAAGAGGGCCAGCGCCGCCACGTTGTTCATGAAAGCCGAAAGCACCCCGCCGACCGCCCCCATGATCGTGATATGCGCACCAAGACCACGGCCCGCATCGATGAAGGTGCGGGTGATCAGCATCACCACGCCAGCCCGCGTCAGCCCGGCGGAGACAACGAGCACCAGTGCCACGACGAGAGTCGCGGGATGGCCGAAGCCCTCGAAGGCGGTCTTGGCCGGGACGACGCCGAGGATCACGGCGGTGATGAGCGCGGTGAAGGCGACAAGGTCATAGCGCCAGCGCCCCCAGATCAGCGCAGCGAAGACGAGTCCAAAGAGCGTGAAGAGAATAATCTGGTCCTGGGTCATTGTGTCTGTCCGCCTTTCGACCACAGTGAAGCGGTGCGATGCCCGCAATGCAAGCGTCCCGCCGGGCTTGCAGGTGGGCAGGGGCCTGACATATAGAGGCGCGAAACCCGAAATACCGACGGAGAAGGTCATGGCCGGCCATTCAAAATGGGCCAATATCCAGCACCGCAAGGGGCGGCAGGATGCGGCGCGTTCGAAACTGTTTTCCAAGCTCGCGAAGGAGATCACCGTCGCGGCGAAGATGGGCGATCCGGACCCCGAAAAAAACCCGCGTCTGCGCCTGGCGGTCAAGGCGGCCAAGGCCGTGTCTTGCCCGAAGGACGTGATCGAACGCGCAATCAAGAAGTCGCTCGGTGGTGAGGGCGATGATTATACCGAGATCCGGTATGAGGGCTACGGGCCGAACGGGATCGCGATCATCGTCGAGGCGATGACCGACAACCTCAACCGCACAGCATCGAACGTGCGCTCGACCTTTACCAAGTTCGGCGGGAACCTCGGCACCACCGGCTCGGTCAGCTTCATGTTCGACCGGGTGGGCGAGATCATGTATCCGGTCTCCGCCGGGGATGCCGACACGGTCATGATGGCTGCCATCGAGGCGGGGGCGGATGACGTCGAATCCGATGAGGATGGTCACTGGATCTACTGCGCCGATACCGAACTTTCGGCTGTCTCGGACGCGCTGGAAAAGGAACTGGGCGAAAGCGAGGAAGCCAAGCTCATCTGGAAGCCGCAGAACCGCACCAATGTCGATCTGGAAACGGCGCAGAAGCTGATGCGCCTGATCGATACGCTGGAGGACGATGACGACGTCCAGACGGTCACGGCGAATTTCGACATTCCCGAAGAGGTCGCGGCGCAACTCGCCTGATCCGGCAGCGCCCCCTTCGGGTGGCGCCATTTCACCGACCGAAGATCAGTCGCGGAAGTTGCGGCTGTCCTTGATCTGGTCCCAAGCCCAGACGACCTCCTGCAGCCGCTCCTCGTCATCGCGGTTGCCGCCGTTCATGTCGGGGTGCAGGTCCTTTACCAGTGACTTGTACTGCTTACGGATCTCGACCTTGGTCCAGCTGTCCTTGGCCTCAAGAATATCAAGCGCCTTGCGCTCGGTCGGCGGCAGCTTGCGGCCCACCACAGCACGGCCGGGATTCTGCGTTGCATTCGCGCCGAGGATTTCCATCGGATCCTCGATCCCAAGCCGCGCCCAGGCGCGGTCCTCATCGCCCTTCTTGGCGAAGGGTTTGGTTTCGCGTCCCCAGACCCGGTCCTTGTCGAGAAACTTCTGGAATTCCTCGTCGCTGGTGCCGTGGAAGAAATTCCATTTCAGATTGTATTCCCGGATATGCTCCTTGCAGAACCAGAAATACTCGTCGAGCTGGTCGGGTGATTTCGGCGCGCGGTACTGGCCCGCTTCTTCGCAGCCCGCGTGGTCGCAGGCCCGAGTTGAGGTTTCGAACGCGCCGGACATGCCCCGCCGGCCCTTTGCGCGCTTCTTCTTGTCAGAGGCGGCGGAGATATCGAATCCGAAAGGGTCGGGTCTGGTCATGCTCGGGCCTCGGGCTTTGGCTTTTTCGACTCGGGGGCCAGAGTTTAGGCTATTTCCCGGCACTTTGAAGAGGGCACATGTGAAAAATGGCGACAAGTGATGAAATCAAGGCTCGGCTGGTGGCGGCCTTTGCCCCCACACGGCTTGAAATTCTTGATGAAAGCGAACACCACCGGGGCCACGCTGGCTATCGCGAGGGCGGCGAAAGCCATTTCCGCATCACGATCCGGGCGCGGGCCCTTGCGGATATGAGCCGGATCGAAAGGCATCGTGCGATCCATCGCGCCCTCGGCCCCGAGCTTGTCGCCCGCATCCATGCACTGTCGTTGGATGCGGACGGCTAGACGGGTGAGGTCGGACGATATCTTGAACTGCGGCGTTCTTTGGCTGCTCCGGTAATCCTGCCGGATTGCAGCGGATCTGCCGTCAGACGAGGCGGGCGGCGCCTTCGCCTTCGGGCCCCGGTACTTTCAGAAATGCCGGGATCTCGCGCTTTTGCAGCCGCGATATCCGGCGGGGTCGGACGACCGGCGTGTCTGCCGAGGCCATTTCGGCCGTCGGTTCTGCCATCGCAGGCCGATCCCCAAGCCCTGGCAGGTTGGCAGCGCCCGGATCGCGGATCGGACGGCGATAAACGGTCACCACGCGCTCTCCCGGCACAGAGAAAAGCACGAAGCGCCGCCGAGCCACCGGAACGCGGTCGAACTTCACGAAATCCCAACCCGAGGCGGACAGCATCGTTGCCTCGCTGTCGAGCGAAGCGGCCATTGCCTTGCGGTCGTTCTTCAGCATTTCGCCATCGCAGATCTGGAGCGGCGTCGGAAAGAATTTGTACTCATACATGTCAGGTCCCCACCTTCTTGTGCTTCCGAGCTTTTGCCAGGTGTGCTGTCGGCTCAAGCGAAATGTGGCGGAAATGCGGCCGAAATGCGCCAAG
>JAUIDM010000114.1 GCA_030428915.1 Alphaproteobacteria bacterium
GCGTCGCCCGCCCGACCGCGCGCGGCAGACGAGAGATCGCCGCCTATGACCGGCTCTCCGACGCCCGCGCAGATGCGCTCATCTCCCGCCAGTCACGTGGGGCGGACGCACTTCTGGCCGCGATGGACCTCGTCGCGACCGCCCTCTCCCGGCACCGGATCGCAATTGAGCCTCAAGACCCCGAAACGCCCGCGGCCCGCTATTGCCTTGGCGAATACTACGCCGAACTCGCCCGCCGCTTCGAAACCGGCTTCGACGTCAAGACCAGCCTCGACCCCGACGCCGGGAGCCTGCGCCCCCCGCTTGGCAGCTTCCTTGTCGCTGGGTCGGACGGCCTGCCCCTCGGTTGTGTCGCGCTGAAGGGCAACGGCAGCGAGACGGGCGAGATCAAGCGCCTCTGGATCGCCCCCGCCGCGCGCGGTCTCGGGCTGGCCCGCCGCCTGATGGACAGGGCCGAGGCAGAGGCCGGTTCGCTGGGGATCACACGCTTAAGGCTCGACACCAACCGCACGCTGACCGAGGCCATCGCCCTCTACCGCCAGCTTGGCTGGCATGAAATTCCGGCCTTCAACGCCGAACCTTATGCGCATCACTGGTTCGAAAAGCGACTGTGAAAACTTCTACTGACGCACATAAGCCAACATAATTTGGGAAATATGTGCGAAATCACACATATTCTGTTTGACTTCACCGAATTGCCCCAAAAGCCCACCGGCTCCATTCTGCGACGCAGCGAAACACCGCCCGCAACGGAGACTGACATGACCACCGACACGCTCGCCGCCCTGCCCGGCACTGCCGCAGACCGTACCGACCTCGCCGCGCTCATCCTGCGCGTGACGAACGGGGTCTTCTTCATCATCCACGCGCTTCTCAAGATCGTGGTCTTCACGCCCGCCGGCACGGTTGGCTACTTCGAAAGCATCGGCCTGCCCGGCCCTCTTGCCTATCTCGTGATCGCGGCCGAACTGTTCGGCGGCCTTGCGCTGATCGTCGGCTACAAGACGCGCCTCGTCTCGCTCGCCCTCGTCCCCGTCCTGCTCGGCGCGATCTTCACCGCCCACTGGTCGGCGGGCTTCATCTTCTCGAACCAGGGCGGCGGCTGGGAATACCCCGCGTTCTGGGCCGTGACGCTCATCGTGCAGGCCCTGATCGGCAGCGGCCTCTACGCGCTCGACAACCGGGACTGACCCCTGCCCCTCACCCCACAAAGGCCGCCTTCGGGCGGCCTTTTTTGTCGCTGGTAATTGCCCTTCCCGGCACTCTTGACTAGAGGAGAAGGCCACACCGGATCGCGGAGGGAAAAATGGCATCCTACCAGTTCGTCTATCACATGGATGGCGTCTCCAAGACCTATCCCGGCGGCAAGAAATGCTTTGAGAACATCCGCCTGAACTTCCTGCCCGGCGTCAAGATCGGCGTCGTCGGCGTCAACGGCGCGGGCAAGTCCACGCTCTTGCGCATAATGGCCGGGATCGACAAGGATTTCAGCGGAGAGGCCTGGGCCGCCAAGGGCGCGACCGTGGGCTACCTGCCGCAGGAACCGCAACTGGACGAAACGCTCGACGTGCGCGGCAACGTCATGCTCGGCGTCGCCGCCAAGAAGGCCAAGCTCGACCGCTACAACGAACTTGCCATGAACTATTCCGACGAGACGGCGGAAGAGATGGCGAAACTTCAGGATGAGATCGACGCCGAAAACCTCTGGGATCTCGACAGCCAGATCGACGTCGCCATGGAAGCCCTTCGCTGCCCGCCCGACGATGCCAAGGTCGACACGCTTTCGGGCGGTGAAAAGCGCCGGGTCGCGCTCTGCAAGCTGCTGCTTGAGGCGCCCGACATGCTGCTTCTCGACGAACCCACGAACCACCTCGACGCCGAAACCATTGCCTGGCTGCAAAAGCACCTGATCGAATATGGCGGCACGATCCTTTGCGTCACCCATGACCGCTACTTCCTCGACGACATCACCGGCTGGATCCTCGAACTCGACCGCGGCCGGGGCATTCCGTATGAGGGCAACTATTCCAGCTGGCTCGAACAGAAGGCCAAGCGGCTGGCGCAGGAAGCGCGCGAGGACAAGGCCCGCCAGAAGGTGCTGGAACGCGAACTCGAATGGATCCGCGCCGGCGCCAAGGCGCGCCAGTCCAAGCAGAAGGCGCGGATCGACCGCTACAACGAACTGGCCGACCAGTCAGAGCGCGACAAGCTGACCCGCGCCCAGATCATCATCCCGAACGGCCCCCGCCTTGGCGGCAAGGTGATCGAGGTCGAAGGGCTGAAGAAACACATGGGCGACAAGCAGCTGATCGAGGATCTGACCTTCGCGCTGCCCCCCGGCGGCATCGTCGGCGTCATCGGCCCGAACGGCGCGGGCAAGACCACGCTCTTCCGCATGCTGACCGGGCAGGAACAGCCCGATGCGGGGACCGTCACCTATGGCGACACGGTGAAACTCGCCTATGTCGACCAGTCCCGCGACGCGCTGGATGCGAACAAGACGGTGTGGGAGGAGATTTCCGGCGGCGCCGAGCAGATCGAACTTGGCGACGTCCAGATGAACTCCCGCGCCTATTGCTCAGCCTTCAACTTCAAGGGTGGCGACCAGCAGAAGAAGGTGGGGCTTCTCTCGGGCGGCGAACGCAACCGCGTCCACATGGCGAAACTCCTGCGCTCCGGCGGCAATGTCCTCCTCCTCGACGAACCGACCAACGACCTCGACGTCGAGACGCTTCAGGCGCTGGAAGCCGCGCTCGACGACTTCGCCGGCTGCGCCGTCATCATCTCCCACGACCGCTTCTTCCTCGACCGCCTCTGCACGCATATCCTGGCGTTCGAAGGCGAGGCCCATGTCGAATGGTTCGAAGGCAATTTCGAGGCCTATGAGGAAGACAAGATCCGGCGGCTGGGACCGGATTCGGTGGAGCCGAAAAGGGTGAAGTACAAGAAATTCAGCCGCTGAGTCGGTTGAATTTCTTGGATTTCGCGCTTGGGTTCAATGAGTGCGCGAAAGCGTTTGCAAAGCAAACGCGTGCGGCACCCGGTGCCGGTAACGTGCTGACGATGGAGCCGAAAAGGGTGAAGTATAAGAAGTTTACGAGGTGAGAGAAGCATCATTGAATTTCTTGAGATGCGCGGTATGTCTACTTAGGTATTTTGGGGAACGAAAAAATGTGGGAAGGTGTAGAAGGCTTCTTTTCGAGCCTTGATCCGCTTTCACTAATACTTGGCGGCGTCGTGGGTGCTATTTTTAGCACTTGGATGACTTTTTATGTCACACGCCCGGTACTGAAATTGGTCGGGTCGTCTGGCGGAGGCGGACCATCTTACAAGTGCTCCGCAGCTAGAATTATGAATGTCAGCGGATTTATTGGAATTCGGATCCGAGAAACCGTTATTTTTGGTTGGTCAGTTCACAACCAATTTGAATCGGGTTTGTCTCTGGATCGACAGCCGGCGCGACAGTGTCAAGCGACTCTATTTGACAAGAAATCAAGTTCTGTTGCGGCGCCTCTGTTTTGGCGATTGGCGAAGAATCCGAACGAATATCTGTCAGTGGTAGACATCGGACCGAACGAGCAAGTTGATTTGATGCTATTTTGCGGCACTGGAAACCAGCCCAAAAAATACTTTCCATTTCGCCCAAAAAATAAGAACTGCAATGATCCCATAATTCCCGAGGAAGACGCTCAGATCGAAGGTACAAACGAATTTTACGTAGAAATTCGCTGCCAAGGCAGAAAAATGATGCGCTTCGATGTTAGGATGGAAAAGCGCATGGATGGTCGACTCTACATGCATTACGGTAGCAAGGGACGAGGTGGAGGGGGAACGTTCTGATCCGAGCCCCGTTTCCCTCCAACTTTGGGAGAAGCAAGCAAGCCGTAGGGTGCGTGCTCGCACGCACCATCCTCCAACCCAATCACCGATCCGACCCGGCCAATATCGGTGCGTGACATCACGCACCCTACGCACCCTCCCTTTCGGCACAATGGTGCGTGACATCACGCACCCTACCAACGTCCCGCCGCGTTCGCGTTCGGCGAGCGCCACGGTAAAGAAGACGGTTGCGCCGGGGGCGCGGGGGCGGAGGGTGCGGGACATGGCCCTCACCTTCGCCCGGCCATGGTTAAAGGGCGCTCAACGGGCCGGGCGCCCCTGCCATACGTTTTGCCGACGCTCTGCCGACGCCGGGCCGACGCGGGGCCCCACCCGTCCCACGGGCCCTGTACGCGGGCGGCGGGGATGCGCTAGGCATATCCTGACCCGACACCCGCGAAAGGCCCCGGCCCATGGGATTCATCAACGACCATCAGTTGCCGCTGATCCTTCTCTGCTTTCTCGCGGGCTCTGTCTTCACCGCGTTCCTTTTCCGCAGCCATGTCCAGCAGCGCGCCTGGAAGATCGCCGATCTTGTCTGGATCTGCCTTGGCGGCATCGGCGCCCTGACCGCCGTCATCGCCGGGGTCTATGCCGAGGACAGCTCCCGCCTCTCGCGCCAGATCGACATCGCCTATAGTGCCACCCGCACCTTCGACCGCGACGCCGCCCGCTTCCGGCTGGCCCATTGCGAGGTCGAACATCCCGCCCCGGCCTTCCGTGCCGCGATCCGCGATCTGTGCGACAAGGTGGAGTTCCTGTCGGCCTCCACCGCCGGCAATGCCGAATTGCCGCTTTTCCTCGCCGTCACCGAACGCGCCGCGCCCCTGCAGGGCCTGAACCTCTTTTTCGGCGGAGAGGAGGACGGGATGGAGGATGAGATCGCGCGGTTCGACGAGGCGGAGTTTCTGGCCTTCGAACCCCGCGACGCCCGGACCGACACCGCCGTCGCCCTGCTGCGCCAGGCCCCCAGCGTCGCTGGCATCGCCGCGGAGTTTCAGGTCATCGCCGGATCCTACGAAGACCTTATCGGCGAGGTCATGCATCTGAGGGACGAATGGGACGTGCTGGAGGCCAATTCGGCCATCCTGACGCTTCAGGTCCTCGCCCTCTGCCTCGTGGCCTTCGCCGCGCCCTTCCGGCTGGGCAAGTCGATCGTGGACCTGATGTGACCAGTCAGGGGCAGGACCAGTCCCGAACAGTGAAGTAGTCCGCCGGGAAAGCACGCGCTCCGGTCATCTCGATGACGCGGGTTTCGTCCCAGCGGTTGATGTATTCCCAGACGATCTGCCCGTTTCCATCGACTTCAAACACACGCCCGGCCTCCGGCTCGGTGATCAGCAGACCGCCGTCCGGCATCTCGTGATGATAGCCGCGAAAGACGCTGAGCATCTCTTGCCCGGGACGATCACCGTAAAGGACACGGGTTTTTCCGCTACGCGGGTGGACGGCGAGAATGTTCGTCTCTCGCGGTTGCGTGAGGTCCGTCACGCCATCCGGGCCGCTTTGGAACCCGTAGACATTGTTGTTGAAGACACTGATTGTGCCGTCGGACATGAACCGGGCATTGTGCTGCCGGATCCACGGACCGACGCTTTGCCACTTCACCCGCCACGTTCCCGGCTCCACCACGAGGACGAGGTTATAGTCGCGGACGGAGATCAGAAGATCGCCTGTCGAGAAATCAGGAAAGGCCGGGGCAAGATCGGCGCTGAGTTCCACGATCTTGTTCATGTGAAGAACCTCGTTGTCCTCGAGCGTCGTGTCGTCCAGTGACATCCCGGTGGCCGTCAGGACGGGCTCGAACCCGTTGTCCATCAGGATATCGAAGAGCGACTTCGCCTCGACGATCTTCCCCTTCTGATCCACCCTCAGGACCAGATCATCCGCGATCCTTCCACTGGATCGATCGGCACTGACGACGGGATAGTAGCTCGGATCGTTGGCCCGTTGACTCACGCGACGTCCACCGACCCAATAGCCACCTGCGGCGGCCGGCTCGACCGTATGATGGGTGCGCGCCGGCAGGGTCCAGACAACATCACCGCAGCGCGTGAGTTTAACGAGCGCCTGGTATTCGAAATTGAACAGAACCGAGCCGTCTGGCTCCAGGTAGGAACCGTGCAGGTCGATGTTCCAGTTCGATTTCGGAAAGCTTGCCTGATCTGCCTGTTCGGCCAGCAGATCATAGACGCGCGCCGTCCACTGCGCGACCGTGGTGCCATCCCGGCGGATAAGTTTCAGGCCAGGATTGCCGTCGAAGAAACCAGTCAGCAGGACAAGATCATCCCTGCCCCCCACCCGGTTGATCGTCACACCGTCGCCCGGTCCCCGGGCGGGTTGTAGGAAATGTTTGGGCTCGCCAGTTGCATTCTGGTGCCAGGCCGCCTGCAATACCGCGGTGCCTTCTTTAGCCAGTTTGGCAACAATTTCCTCGAGCGAACGCGGCGAGCCTTTCGCGTAACCCAGAAAGAACGTCAGGCTCAGAAGCACGACCACACCAAGGCCGACCACCACGCGGAGGTAGTTCCGCTCGTAGGATGCGATTAGACCCCGCACGACCGCATTGCCACTTAAGCACCTCTGTCGATGCGGTAAGCGTAACGCTATCGCGCTAGCTGTAAAGGATCGGCGAAACGCACAGGCGAATTATTGCTGAAGCGATTCCAGATGGTTCGCCAGCGCGACGAGATTTGCGGGCGTCGGCGTCATGATGCCGTCTCCGGTATCGACCATCACCAACGGACCTTCCTGAAGGATCGGGCCAAGTTCGGGCATGATCGATGCACGGTCGCCCCGCCGCGTATAGCCGTCGATCACCGACATCACGTGGACCTTGGGAAAGGTGCCACCATTCTCGGCGGACAGCAGGCTCAGATCCGCTGGCGCCTTGCCAAGCCCGGCCGCCGCCGGTCCGTCGCCCCGCCCCGTGGCCCCGTGGCAGGAGGCGCAATAGTCCGCATAGAGCGCCCGGCCCGAAACCTGCCGTTCCGGCGCGCAGGCGGCAAGCACGACCCCTGCCGTGGCCACGATGGTGAGATACCTGATCATGCTGCCTCCCCTCTTTCGGTTCATTCTGCCTGTATCGCCGCCAGATAGTCCACCACGGCCAGAACGCGGGCCGAGGTGATGACCGGCGTGCCGTCGCGCGCATCCTCAACCGCCGTATCGCCGGTAAAGACGGCGCCGAAGACGGGCATCATGCCACCATGTCCGCGCAGGCCGGTCCGCCCATCAACGATATGAACAATCCTGAGCCATGGGAAGGTGCCGCCATTCCGGGCGCTGATCGCGGTCAGGTCGGGCGTGTCGATGGCGAGGTACTCGGCCATCGGCCCGTCCCCGGTCGCCTCCGGCCCGTGGCAAGAGGCGCAGGCCCCCGCAAAGGTCTCGGCACCGAGTTTCAGGTCAGGGGCCGCAAGCGCCGGGCTCGCGGCGAGGATGAAGGCCAAGGCGATACGATACATGGGCGCACTCCTGTCTTTTACACCTTATCCTCGCAGCCGGACCCGCGACGCGCCTTGATCCCGATCATGTTCGCAGACCGCACCGCGCGTCAGGCCAGATGCCCTGCCTCAAGTCGTAGAACCCGGTCCATGCGGGCCGCAAGCTCCATATTGTGGGTGGCAATCAGCGCCGACAGGCCGGTGTCCCGCACCAGACCCATGAGCGTGTCAAAGACCTGGTCGGCCGTCGCAGGGTCGAGATTGCCGGTAGGCTCATCGGCCAGCAGGAGCTTGGGCTGGTTGGCCAGGGCCCGGCAGAAAGCCACGCGCTGCTGCTCGCCGCCCGACAGTTCAGCCGGTCGGTGCGCCGCGCGATGACCGACACCGACACGGTCCAACAGATCGCGTGCACGCATGCCCGCTTCGGTCTGTCCGACACCATTGGCAAGCTGCGGCAGAACGATGTTTTCCTCAGCGCTGAATTCGGGCAGCAGGTGGTGAAACTGGTAGATGAACCCGACCTCGTTCCGCCGCGCCGCCGTCCGCGCCCGGTCCGAAAGACCGGTCATTACCTTGCCACCGATGGCCACCGTTCCGGCATCCGCCGTATCCAGAAGCCCCGCGATATGCAAAAGGGTCGACTTGCCCGCGCCCGAGGGTGCCACGAGCGCCACGACCTCGCCCCGCGCGACTGTCAGGTCAAGCGCCGACAACACCCTGACCTCACCCGGCGTGCCCTTGAGATAGGTCTTGGCGACCCCCTGAAGCTCAAGCACCGTCTCACTCATATCGGAGTGCCTCCACCGGGTTCATCCGCGCGGCGCGGCGGGCGGGGAAGATGGTGACGACGAAGGAGAGGACCAGCGACAGGGTGACCGCGCGGAAGATGTCCCAGCCCCGCAGTTCCGCCGGCAACCGGTAGATGCCGCGCACCGAGGGGTCCCAGGCCCCACCCCCGGTCGCATAGTTGATCGCCGACATGATGCCGTCGATGTTGAGCGCCAGAAGACAGCCGAGTATCACGCCCGCAATGGTGCCGATCACCCCCACGAAAGCGCCGCAAAGGAAGAAAACCCGCAGGATCGACCCCTCCGTCAGGCCCATCGTGCGCAGGATGCCGATATCGCGGCCCTTGTTCTTCACCAGCATGACAAGGCCCGAGGTGATGTTCAAAGCCGCGATCAGCACGATCAGCGCGAGGATGACGAACATCACGTCATCTTCGATGGAAAGCGCATTCAGAAAGGCGCCCGACGCATCCTTCCAGGTCCACAGAAGCGTTCCGTCACCGCCCGTCTGATAAAGCGCAGGGGCATAGGATTCGATCGCCTCGGGATCGGAAACGAAAACCTCGATCTCGTCCGCGCCGCGCTCGCGATTGAAGAACGGCTCGGCTTCCGCATAGGGCAGATAGATGCGGGTCCGGTCGATATCCCAGCGGCCCGCGCTGAAGATATAGACGACCTCATAGGCATTGACGCGGGGGCTGGTGCCGAAGGCGGTCTTCGTGCCGTTCGGCTGGATCACCTTCACCCTATCGCCGATGGTGATGCCAAGGTCGCGGGCAATGCCGAGGCCGACGGCCATCCCCGCGTCAAACCGCTCGATATCGCCCGTCGCGGCATCCGAACCGGCAATGCGCGGGATCGCCTTCAGATCGTCGAGCGTGATGCCGTAGATCTCGGCGACGTTTGACCGATCCCCCGCCGTCACCATCGCCTGCCCCCGGATGATCGGCGCGGCGCGGGTCACGCCCGGAATTTCACGGATCGCGGCCGCCACCTGCCCGGCATCGGGAATGGCCCGGCTGGCGACGCCGTCCTCATCGACCCAGGTCGCCCGGCTGACCGAAACATGGGCATTCGCGCCCAGGATCGTATCCACAAACTCCGCCCGGAAACCCGCGCGCACGGCCAAAGTCGCAACAAGTGCCATCACGCCGAGCGCGATGCCGACCAGCGAAATCCAGGTCATGACGCTGACGCCGCCCTCGGCGCGCCGGGCGCGCAGATAGCGCCAGGCAATCATGACTTCGAAACGGGAAAACGGCGCTGTGGCCAAGGGATCTTCCTTCGTGCTTGCGCAGCTGATCTCAGCTTTCGGCGGCGGCCTTGCCGTAGATTGCCGCGATCCTTGCGATGGCCTGTTCCGGCGGCAGTTCCTCGCTCTCGCCGGTCCTGCGGCTCGTCAGTTCCACGACACCGTTCTTCAAGCCCCTCGGGCCCACGGTGATCCGCCATGGCAGGCCGATCAGGTCCATCGTCGCAAACTTGGCCCCTGCCCTCTCGTCCCGGTCGTCATAGAGCGGATCAAGGCCAAGCGCGGTCAGACTGCGATAGATGGCGTCGCAGGCGGCATCCGCCTCGGTGTCGCCCTGCTTGAGGTTGACGATGCCGCAATGGAACGGCGTCACGCCCTCGGGCCAGATGATGCCCTTCTCGTCGTGAGAGGCCTCGATGATGGCGCCGACAAGCCGCGACACGCCGATCCCGTGCGAGCCCATATGGACCGGCACGCGCTCGCCCTTGTCGTTGACGACGGTCGCCCCCATCGGCTCGGAATACTTGGTGCCGAAATAGAAGATCTGCCCGACCTCGATCCCGCGCGCCACGCGGCGGCGCGCCTCGGGGATCTGGTTAAAGACCGCCTCGTCATGGGTCTCGTCGGTACGGGCATAGCGCGAGGTGAATTCCTCCAGCACCGCGCGGCAGGCGGCGTGGTCGTCATAGTCGATCTCGCGGTTGCCGAACTTCAGGTCCGTGATCTCGCTGTCGTAGAAGACCTCGCTCTCGCCCGTCGCGGCGAGGACGAGGAATTCATGCGTGTCGTCACCGCCGATGGGGCCCGAGTCGGCCCGCATCGGGATCGCCTGAAGGCCCATGCGTTCGTAGGTGCGCAGGTAGCTGACCAGATGCCGGTTGTAGGCGTGCAGCGCGTCTTCCTTCGTCAGATCGAAATTGTAGCCGTCCTTCATGTAGAACTCGCGGCCCCGCATCACTCCGAAGCGCGGGCGGATCTCGTCACGGAACTTCCACTGGATATGGTAGAGCGTCAGCGGCAGGTCCTTGTAGCTGTTCACATGGGCGCGGAAGATGTCGGTGATCATCTCCTCGTTCGTCGGCCCGTAAAGCATGTCGCGCTTGTGCCGGTCGGTGATGCGCAGCATCTCTTCGCCGTAATCGTCGTAGCGCCCGCTTTCGCGCCAGAGGTCGGCCGGTTGCAGGGTGGGCATCAGCATCGGGATATGACCCGCGCGGATCTGTTCCTCATGCACGATCTGCTCGATTCGCTTCAGCACGCGGAATCCCATGGGCAGCCAGGAATAGATGCCGGCAGCCTGCTGCTTGATCATGCCCGCGCGCAGCATGTAGCGATGGCTGACGATCTGTGCCTCGGCAGGGTTTTCCTTGAGCACGGGCAGGAAGTAGCGGGTCAGGCGCATTGCGGTCTCGGATCCTTGGAATTCGGGTTCCCCACCGCTTATGCCAAAGACCGGGTTCAGGCAAGCATGCACCCCGGCATTCCCCTTGTGGACCTCGCTCCGGCGATATCCTAACTAGGTTGCCGGACCACGGGCGGAGAAGCGCATGGCGAAGACGAGAGATGTGGCAGAGATGGCCGTCGTCGTCTGCAGCGACCGGAACCTGTTCTGG